>JAYUXG010000540.1:0-17795 GCA_043753125.1 Saprospirales bacterium
TCCCGGATATTGTCGAACTCGAACTCGAGCGCGGAGGCGGCCTTCTCGTCTACCGGGGCATACGCCTCATCGGACGTAATGGTAAAGAGAGAAGGCTGGGGCTTTTTTCCGATACCGTCGTCGTCCAGGTGTACCACTTGGCGTTCGTTGGCAACTAGCTGTGGATGAGCAGTTTGTCCCTTTACGTGACTGCGCCGTTCGCTGGCCTCAAAACCGGTGGCGATGATGGTGACCGCGATTTTTTCACCGAGGCGTTCGTCGTAGCAGTTACCCCAGATCAGATTGGTCTCGTTGCCCGCTTCCTCTTGGATGAATTCGGTGATCTCGAAGATTTCGTCCATCGTGGCCTCTTTCACCCCGGAAGTGATGTTGACCAGGATGTTTTTGGCCCCCCGAATGTTGTTTTCTTCCAACAGTGGCGAGTTCAGGGCCTCGTCCACGGCACGTCGGGCACGGTTTTCGCCCTCCACGGCAGCGGTACCCATGATAGCTACGCCGGAGCCGCGCATCACGGTGTTCACGTCCTCGAAGTCCACGTTGACGTAGCCCGGCACGGTGATGATCTCGGCAATGCCCTTAGCGGCGGTGCAGAGGATGTTATCGGCCTGGCTGAACGCCTGCGAAATGGACAGGTTGCCGTGGATCTGGCGCAGTTTGTCGTTGCTGATGACCACCAGGCAATCCACGTTTTTGCGTAGGTCGTCGAGGCCCTCCATACCGTTGCTCACCCGCATCCGGCCCTCGAAAGTGAAAGGCAGGGTAACGATGCCCACCGTCAGGATGCCCAATTCCTGGGCTGCCTTGGCGATGATGGGCGCGGCGCCGGTACCAGTGCCGCCGCCCATGCCGGCGGTGATAAAGGCCATTTTGGTGCCGCTTTCCAGGAAATCCTTGATTTCCTGGATACTTTCCAGACAGGCTTGCTTGCCCACGCTGGGCTTGCTGCCTGCGCCACGGCCTTCGGTGAGGAGTTGGCCCAACGAGATTTTGTTGGGCACCGGGCTAAGGTGCATAGCCTGGGCATCAGTGTTGCAGATGGCGTAGTCCACGCCGACGATGCCCTGCTTGTACATATGCGATACGGCATTGGAACCGCCGCCGCCGACACCAATTATTTTTATGATGGAAGGTTCATCCTTCGGTAGATCAAATAGCATAACTTAGTGAGTTATGAGTTATGAGTTATGAGTTATGGCCGCTTTCGAGTCATGAGTTATGAGTTATAAGTTATGAGTTATATTTAGACTCATAGAATAACGCCAAACCCAGCTCTTCGTCTCTAAAATTGATGCCAGATAAAATAAGTAGGAAGAGCGACCAGTAAAACTGTCTTTGCCGCACTTTTTAACTTATTCTTCTTTTTGGTCAAAATAGCACTGCGAACCAATCGTAGCACTTCACTTGTATCATCACTTAGTGATTAAAACTCACTTTCGTTTAAATAATTTAGTACGAAAGAGTAGTTCCAACCAATAAAACGTTTCGTCAGTTTCCTTTTGAGCAATACCCAATTTGTGAATAAAATCGTCGGTACTTTCTCCATTTTGCGCTTCCCGAATATTGGCACCAGGCGAAGTACCCGATTTCAATATTCGATACTACTTCCTAAAGTCCATATCTGGCTCTGCTTCGAACCACTCTTTGGTCTTGCGGAACACGCTATCAAACCAGGTTGAACCTTTTTCCTCCGACACGTTGGAGGGTTCTTTCGGCTCTTCCACGGCAGGTTTTGGTTCTTCCACGGGTGCTTTAGACGGGTCCAGATCTTGCAAACCACGCAGCAACAGCCCAATAGCCGTACTAAAAATGGGACTGCTGACCCGCTCTTGATAGCCGTGGGCCAAGAACTCCACCGGCACCCCGATGCGGCACGACATACCCGTGTGCAGCTCGGTGAGTTGTTCAGCATGGGCCATGAGTGCACCGCCGCCAGTGAGTACCACGCCGCCGATGAGTTTGCGCTCGTAGCCGCTGCGCCGAATCTCCCAAAGCACGTAGTCCAGCACTTCTTCCATCCGCGCCTGGATGATGCGGGCGAGGTTCTTCTCGCTGATCTCCTTATGATCGCGCCCCTTGAGGCCCGGAATAGTGATGATACGGTTGTCGTAGACCTCTTTGGCAAGGGCAGAGCCAAACTTGACCTTCAATTTTTCCGCTTGCGGTTGCATCACCGTACAGCCTTCCTTGATGTCGGCCGTGATGACGTTGCCGCCAAACGGGATGACGGCGGTGTGGCGAATAATGCCTTCGTGGAAGACGGTGATGTCGGTGGTGCCGCCACCAATGTCGACCAGGGCCACGCCGGCCTGCTTTTCTTCCTCGGAGAGGGTGGCATCGGCACTGGCGATGGGTTCGAGGGTCAGGTCGGCCACTTTCAGGCCCGCCTTTTCGATGCAGCGGAAGATGTTATTGACCGCCGTGATCTGCCCGGTGATGATGTGGAAATTGGCTTCCAGCCGGACACCGCACATACCGATCGGGTCGGTGATGCCTTGCTCGCTGTCCACGGTGAATTCCTGCGGGAACACGTGGATAATCTTGTCGCCGGGTGGCAACACGAGCTTGAACATATCGTTGACGATACGGTCAATGTCGCGGCGGGCGATCTCGGTGTGGTCGCTCTCGCGGGTCAGGATGCCACGGTGCTGCAGGCTTTTGATGTGCTGGCCGGCAATGCCAACGTGTACCGAACGAAACTTCATGCCTGCGTTGCGCTCGGCGATCTCGACGGCCTCGCAGATAGCGTTGACGGTCTTCTCAATGTTGCTGACGACGCCGCGCAGCACGCCAACGCTTTCGACCTTGCCAACGCCGAGGATTTCGATCTTGCCGTGGCTGTTTTTACGCCCGGCCAGGCAGCACACTTTCGTGGTGCCAATGTCCAGCGCGACGACCACATCGTGGGGTTGTGGGAGTAATTCTGTCATAACTTGTACTGTTTAAGTGGTTGGGTATCGATTTGTTTTCTCGTTTCCCTTGCTGTCGGCACGAAACCCTTCTCCGTCAGCAAAGGTATTTTTAAATTTTTTGTTTCAAAATTTTTGTTTCAACTTGTTCGGCGATTTCAAGGCCTTACTTTCTCATAACCCCCGCGCTTTAGCCGGGGGTTATGAGAAAGTAAAACTACTGGGCTTAAACCCAAAAACAGCCGTGTTGGGGTTAAAACCCCGCTTGGTTTTTATCTGCCAGCCCCCGGCTAAAGCGCGGGGGTTATAGGAATCTGATTGCGCATTGTGATGGAACTTGCTTCTATTGACTTAAATATTGATGACGAGCCACCTTCTTATAGCCCCCGGATAAATCCGGGGGCTAAGCCGTGTATTCTTTATCGGGGTTTAACGTAGTTGGCCGGGATTTCCCAATCGCCGCTGGCATCTAAGCCGTGTATTCTTTATCGGGTTTTAACCCGCCACCACGATGCCCTTATTTCAAGCCTCATCACCCAGCATTCGATTAAACCCATACCGCTCCATAAACTTCTTGCATTCCTTCTCAAAAGATTGGCTACCATGATGCGTCTCTTGGTTAAAAATATATTTTTGCACATCTGGCAAAGCCGATTCACTGATCGAAACCGCATAATAGTCATCGCACCATTCGAACTTGCAGGGCAATAATCCTACTGAGTTGTTCATCCAGTGCGAGCTTTCGCCCTTTATCAATTGCATTGTCTTTCCAATACTCATGTCGGCGGCCAGCGAAATCGTGGCGTGGCAATGTTCTATCCAACCGTTCAATTGATCCAAGTAGATGTCCTTTTTTCGACAGTTTCCCCGGATATGTCCTTAAATCACTTTCTGCATACCACCTGCCCACTATACTTCAAATTGATGGTTTCATAAGCATTCCAGCCAGCGTAGGGCATTCCCTGTTGATAAAATACCTTCAAGCGGTGTAGTTTGTCCTCCATTTTACGGGCATTGCCCAGCATGATTTTCTGGTCACCCACCAGCGGCACGAGAATAAATTCTCCCGCATTGTTCACATGGATTTGTTGGATGAACGAGTGGAAAAACTCATCGGCCAACAGGGTTTGGCTGAGGGCAAACAGGTCTTTCAGCGTGTTGCGTTTCTTGGTGCGGAAGTCGGTGGTGTAGGGTGCGACGTTGCCAGTAGCCACCAGTACCCGCGCAGCGAAATTTTTGGACGACGGCATTTTCATACCATTTTGATCCAAGTAATAGTTGCCACCGGTATTGTCCAAAATGCGCAGCATCGGTTCGCGTTGGGTGATGCTGACGTGGAGGATATTTTTCTGATCCACATACGCCTCGGCATCCTGCACAAAAGGGTCTTCTTCCAGTACCCGCTCCATACGCTCTACATCAAGGCGGGCCAATTCGGTGCCTTCGAGGGTGTTGCCAAATGATTTCAAGAGGGCCTGCTTCACGTCGCGCTCGCTGATGAGCTTGTCACCTCCAGTCAAAGGCAGCACCTCGACCTGTACACCATCGGCGAAACTGTTCTTCTTCTGGGCCACCGAGGATAGGAGTACCACCCCGACGATGAGCAGGAAGACTAACCAGGTAATGCGGTCGTAGCGGAGACGTGGCATAATAATTATGAGTTATGAGTTATGAATTATTTCCAGGCCCTTGGGTATGTAATGCTTTCATTTTTAGCATATTTGTTTTTTTGGAAATTATAACGCTACGCAGTAATTTCAGCACTTCTTCCACATCTTTGTGTAGTGATGAAAACTCTGTTTCATTTAACAAGTCTGCTGTATGCAATAATTCCAGCCAGTATAAGGCCTCGTCCGTTTCTTTCTAAGCTATATCCAATTTATGAACAAAATCACTATCACTTTCCGCATTCTGTACTTCCCGAATTATTGCCCCAGGATTAGTGCCAGCCCTTAACAGTTGTTTGGAAAGCGTATACTCTCCTTTTTCTTTCACCAAGTAGTGCTGTAGTTTAACCATACGCACAGCCATAGCAAAAGACTTTTCTATCAGTACATTTGGCCTCGCGCTTTTTCCTGTATTGTTTGCAGTCTTCGCTTCATAACATAATTTATAATTCATAATTCATAATTTGTTTCTTAATCGGCTCAATCATCGTATCTACATCCCCAGCCCCCATTGTCATCAACACTTCCAAATTTCTGTCTTTTAATACATTCAACAGTTCAGATTTATTAGTCAAAGTCACGTTCTTATTTTTCATCAATCCAGCAATCATTGCCGACGTTACGCCTGGAATCGGCTGCTCCCGGGCCGGGTAAATATCCAGTAGAATACATTCGTCCAATTGGTCCAGTGCTGTCGCAAAATCGGCTACAAAATCGCGGGTACGGGTGTACAGATGCGGCTGAAATATCCCCGTGATTTTCCGGTCGGGATACAGCATTCGTGCGGCGGCGATAGCGGCCTCCAGTTCTGCCGGGTGGTGCGCGTAGTCGTCGATGAACACCAGTTCCGGCGTACGCAGGATGAATTCAAAGCGACGCTTCACCCCCCGAAAACTGGCCAACGCTACGGGAAGTTCCGGCGTAAAGCCGCCCGCTGACAGCGTCGCCGCGATGGCCGCCGTGGCATTCAGCACGTTGTGCCGCCCAGGGTAGTTCATGCGCAAGTCGCTGAAATTGAAGATACTGGAACGTAGCCCAAAGGCCATTTGCCCATCTTCCACCCGCACGTCGAAGGCCTCGTAATCGCCTTCCTCGATGCCGAAGGTGAAGACTTGGCGACCCGTGGCCCGCAATTCGTCGGCCACCATTTCGAGCGGCAGGCCATGCCGATAGATTAGTTTGCCGCCGGGCTTTATCTGGCGAATAAACTGCTCATAACTGTCCACCACCGCTTCTGCTGTACCGTAGATGTCCAGGTGGTCGGGATCGATGGAGTTGACAATGGCGATCTCCGGGTGGAGTTGCAGAAAACTCCGGTCGTATTCGTCGGCTTCCACCACCACCCAATCGCTGTGGCCCTCCACGAAATTGCTGCCCAAATTACCGCCAATGCCCCCCACAAAGGCCGTGGCATCTACGCCGCAGGCGCGGAGGAAGTGGGCCGTCATGGTGCTGGTAGTGGTCTTCCCGTGGGTGCCGGCAATGGCGATGCAACGCTTGGCACGGCTGATGAGACCCAGCACTTCGGAGCGTTTTTTTATGGGGTAATCGCGCTCCAAAAACCAGTTGAGTTCTTGATGGTCTTTTGGTACAGCCGGTGTAAAAACTACCAAATCAACGTTTTCCGGAATCCACTTAACATCATCGTCATAATGCACCTGCATTCCTTCGGCCACTAATGCGCGAGTCAGGTCGGTTTCAGTGCGGTCGTAGCCATGCACCTCCGCGCCATGCAGGCGGAAGTAGCGGGCCAGAGCCGACATACCGATGCCGCCAATGCCGATGAAATAGATGCGTTTTACGTCGTTGAAATTCATAATTTCTTCATTTCCAACGTCTCCTTCTGCCCACCCCGGTTCATTTCAAAGTTCAAATTGGCACCATCCGCTTTCAACAGTTTAACCATAATCTCCTGCTTGGCCGTTTCGGTAGTGTAGAGTTTATCCTTCTCAGTCCGCCAAGTACCGGCTTGGTTCTGATTGCCAAATTGGGCATTGTAAGTGCCATCTTCTTTAAATTCAAAATGCACTTGGGTGGCATCATTGCCAGAGGGTTTGTCGAAAACCAACCAGTTTTGTCCTTGCCATTTACCAAGCAAAGCGGGATTTTTATCGTTGGTCTTTTGACAGTTCACTAGCGTAAAAGTAGCGGTGAGCAACAGCATGGAAAGGAGTGCTTTATTTTTCATCGTTTATCGTTCATTATTAATTGGTTCACGGTTTATCCTGTATAATCTTGAAAACTTCTCGCGCAATGGTATCGGCGGCATTGGGGCGGCCCAACTGGTGGATGCTCTCGCTCAGACTGAAAGACAGGGCTTCATTGTGTAGAATCATCAGTGCTTCGGGCAGCATTTTTTCCACCGCGTCTGCATCGCGTACTAGTCGGGCAGCTCCTTTTTGCACCAATGACAAAGCGTTTTTCGTTTGGTGGTCCTCGGCGACGTTGGGCGATGGCACCAGCACGACGGGCTTACCCACCAGACACAATTCGCTGATGCTCAAGGCACCTGCCCGCGAAATGATAACGTCAGCAGCGGCATACAGCAAATCCATGCGATCAATAAAGGCTCGCATCTGCACGTTGGGCAATTGTGCGGTTTCAGATTCCTTATAAATGGCCTCGTAATATTTGCCGCACTGCCACAATACCTGTACAGCCTGCCCCGCCCGCCCCGAAAGGGGGGAGAGCAGTTTACAAGACTCTTTCATAGCCATATTCAGCGTCCGCGCACCCAGGCTGCCGCCGATGACGACAATAGTCTTCTTGTTTATCTCCAAGCCATAGTGGGCGATAGCCTCCGCCCGTTTGCCCTGTATATGTAGAATGTCCTGTCGGACGGGATTGCCGGTAAAGACGATCTTCGCCGTGGGGAAAAACGCTTCCATGTGGTCGTAGGCTACGCAGACAGCATTGGCCCGCTTAGCCAACAGTTTATTAGTGACTCCAGCGTAAGAGTTTTGCTCTTGGATCAGGGTTGGAATACCGGCGCGTTGGGCCGCCCGCATGATTGGGCCGGACGCATAGCCGCCCGTACCCACCACCACATCGGGTTGGAAACGGCGCACAATCTGCCGGGCTTTCCAAAGACTGGTCAAGAGTTTGTAGGGAAAGACCAGGTTGCGCAGACTGAATTGGCGTTGAAAGCCCGTTACATTCAGTCCTTCAATGGCGTATCCCGCCTGCGGTACGCGTTCCATCTCCATTTTTCCGTTGGCCCCCACAAATAAAAATTCTGTATTGGGCCGTAGCCGCCGGATGGCGTCCGCGATGGCAATGGCCGGGAAAATATGCCCGCCCGTGCCGCCACCGGTGATAAGGATTTTTATTGGTAGGTGAGTCATTGTAACGCGGATTATGCGGATTTTTAAACGGATTACGCGGATTTATTTGTTTCTATTGGTCGTTTGGCAGATCTTTGTGTGCATTGGCGAATATTTTCCTTGTAAATTCAGGTTTTATGCCAAAGTTTAATACGAAACCCACTTCTATCGGTATAGCACGCAGATAATGCAATAGCTGAGCCTTATGGGCGTCCTTTATGGTATTTTAGGCCTTTAATTCTAATATTATCTTTTGCTTAATTATCAAATCAGCCCGATATTCACCCATTAACATTCCCTTATAATAGACCGGAATTATTTTTTCTGCTTCTACTTGCATCCCCAACTGCCTCAGCTCGAAAGCCAACGATTTTTGGTAAATCTTTTCCCGAAAACCATACTGTAATTGATTATACACCTCGTAAAAGGCTTTCAATATCTTATCAGCCAGATCTTTGTGAAGAAGTTCCATAACATGTCTTTATTGTTGAAGCAAAAAAATTCGCGTAATCAGTTTTTAAAATCCGTGACAATCCGCACTTTAAGGTCCGCGAAATCCGCGTTACTCCAACGCCTCAATAAACTTGCTTACACTCAAAATTATACCTAAAGAAATACAGGTAAACAGCATACTAGTTCCCCCCATCGAAATAAGGGGCAGAGTTAGCCCTGTAGCGGGGAGTAGATTCACCGTGACCGCTATGTTGGCCAATGCCTGGATGGTAAGTAATAAGCTTAGGCCGATGGCCAAGAATGCCCCGAAGGCTTTAGGACTTTTAGTGACGAGTTTTACGTTGCGCAGAAACAGTAATACATATAATGCTAATACAACCGTGCCACCAATTAGTCCATACTCCTCACAGATAATGGCATAGATAAAGTCGGCGTAGGCATAAGGCAGGAAGTTGCGGATGATGCTGTTGCCTGGCCCTTCGCCGATGATGCCGCCCCGTGCAATCCCGATCTTGGCTTGTTGTACCTGATAGCCACCATCCGCACTGTACAAAAACTCTTGTACCCGCGATACCCAAGTGTCCACGCGGACCAGTTCCGGCTCAAACCTGCCCACGGCCAGCAATCCCGCAAATACCACAATACCCAGTAATCCCAATAGAAAAATATATTTCCAACTCACCCTGCCGATGAACATCAACGCGATGCAGGTCACAAACAGCACCACAGCCGTGGACAAGTTGGCCGGGGCAATCAGTCCGCAGATTAGTACCACCGGAATGATGATCGGCATGAACGCATCCTTGAAACTATTAATGTATTCCTGCTTGCGGGTCAATTCCCGGGCGATATAGATAATCAGGGCAATTTTCGCCAATTCGGAGGGCTGAAAACTAAATCCACCAATGCCAATCCAGCGGTTGGCGGAGTTGATGCTGCGCCCAAAGAACAACGTAAAGGCCAATAGCGGCACGACCATCAGCAGCAGAAAAGGGGCTACTTGTTGATACTTGCGATAGTGTAATAAGTGGCACATATAGATCAAGAACAATCCAAACCCCAGCCGCACTACGTGGGTAACGAGGTAGATCGTGGTGTCGCCGCCCCGCACCGACCAAGCCAGCGATCCCGTGGCCGAATACACGGCCAGTATGCTGAACATGCTCAGCACGGCGATGATCATCCAGATGGTGCGATCCCCTCTTAGCTCTGCTGCGATGCGATTACCGAGTGCCATTTTTTGTTATCGGTTATTGGTTATTGGAAACTGGTTATTGGGTCTTCTTAATTTCCTTAGGAACTCCGTCGTGCTATGGAATCTGTTCTTGAAAAGAACCATTACCAGTATCACCCCGAGCAGAACCAGGAAATGTTGTGAAAGAAGGAATGCGGTCATGTTGTGTCTATTTAAAAGTTATTGGTTACTGGTGCGCTCATCATTTATAATTCATCATTCCATTGGAAGGTGCTTGACTGCTTGCGTAAACTGCTCCCCCCGGTCCTCGTAATTTTTGAACAGATCAAAACTGGCACACGCGGGACTCAACAAAACCGTATCGCCCGCGACCGCTAATTTGGCAGCCTTTGCTACCGCTTCTTGTGCACTGCGCGTTTCCACCATCGGTTTTTGCAAATCTTGAAAAGCACCGATTATCTTGCTGTTATCTAGTCCCATGCAGACGATGGCCTTTATTTTTTGCTGCACCCAAGGCAGCAGCGGCGAGTAATCGTTGCCTTTGTCCTGCCCACCAACAATCCAAATGGTGGGCTGGTCCATTGATTGCAGCGCATAAAAGACCGAATCCACGTTGGTCGCCTTGGAATCATTGATGTACGTCACGCCGTTTACTTCGGCCACCCTTTCGAGGCGGTGCGGCGGGGTTTTAAAAGTGTTTAATCCCACTTGGATACTAGTCGGCTTTACACCCAGCAGCAGTGCTGTCCGGACAGCGCAAGCAGCGTTGAAAGCATTGTGCGGACCACGCAAGGCGGTCTGGCGAAGGTCGAAACGATGCTGCGCGATCTGCAATTGGCCCTCTTTGACAAAGCCCCTACGGATGGCGATTTCGTTGGGCTGGCTACCCGTAGTCTGACGACTTGGAGTTTTCAGACCACTCGTTACTACCGGATCAAAGCCGTTATAGATAAATATGTCCCCGCGTTTTTGATTCATGGTCACCCGAAATTTAGAGCGTACATAATTGTCCATCTGGTAATCGTAACGGTCCAAATGGTCGGGCGTGATATTTAGGAGAATGGCAATTTTAGGCTTAAATTCTTGAATATCATCCAATTGAAAACTAGACACTTCCAGGACGAAAACGCGTTCTTCCTTATCCGTTGCTTTTTTGTCAAGGTCTTCGGCCACCATGCGCGCGAAGCTGTTGCCGACGTTGCCACCTTTGCGGACGTTTAACTTGGCGTGTTTTAACAAATGATAAACTAGCTCCGTTGTCGTCGTTTTGCCGTTCGAGCCGGTGATGGCCACGATGCGACACTTTCCGGCGTGGCGATAGGCCAGTTCTATTTCCCCGATTACGTTGATTTTATTCCGCCGTACGGCCTGCATGATGTCGGTCTTTTCAGGAATGCCGGGGCTTTTAATTATTTCCTCGGCAGTCAGTATTTTTAGCAAACTATGTTTGTTTTCTTCGTAAGTAATGCCGTGTTGTTGTAGTTCGGTCTTGAAATTGGACGGTATGGGGCTTTTATCCGAAACGAATACGTCATACCCCAAGTGCTTGGCCAGAATGGCCGCACCTACGCCGGATTCACCGGAACCGAGGATGATAAGTTGTTTCTTCATTATTATCTAACTTTAAGGGTAATCACCGTAGCCACCGCTAATAAAATCTGCACAATCCAAAAGCGTACTGCAATAGTCACTTCGTGCAAGCCTTGCTTTTGATAGTGGTGGTGCAGGGGTGACATCAACAATATGCGACGGCCCTCGCCATATTTGCGTTTGGTGTATTTGAAGTACCAAACTTGCGCAATCACCGATAAATTTTCCACTAAAAACACCCCGCACAAGACCGGAATCAATAACTCCTTACGGAGTAAGATTGCCAATGCCGCAATAATGCCACCCAACGTCAGGCTGCCCGTATCGCCCATAAAAACCTGGGCCGGATAAGTATTGTACCACAAAAATCCGACACAACCACCCAGCAGGCAGGCCGAAAAAATGACTAACTCACCACTATTGGGAATAAAGAGGATTTTCAGGAAATCCGCCGCCACCGCATTACCGCTTAAATAAGCCAGTATACCCAGCACCATGATGACAATGGCTGAAACGCCGGTCGCCAGCCCATCCAATCCATCGGTCAGATTGGCCCCATTACTCACTGCCGTGATGACAAAAATGGCCATGATTACAAAGACTAACCCTACTAAATCACGCGCATTGTCGCCCAAAAACCACAATACCCGCGAATAGTCCAGTTCATTGTTTTTAAAAAACGGCACGTTGGTAATCGGGGCCTTCACGTGGACCATTTTCTTCAAATCTTTGGAATCTCTTTCTTTGGCATAAGATGTATCCATTACTTCATAATTATACTGTGCCGCCACCGTTGGCTCCATCCGCACCACTACTTCGTCGCTCACCAGCATGGTCACCCCGACGATCAACCCTAAACCAATCTGCCCCATGACCTTAAAAACACCTTTTAGTCCCTTTTTGTCTTTTTTAAACACTTTTATATAATCATCCACAAATCCAATCGTAGCCATCCAGATCGTAGCGAACAGCATAATCAAGATGTAGATATTATCGAGCCGTGCCAGCAAAAGGCATGGCACCAGCGTGGCCGCGATGATGATAATGCCGCCCATCGTTGGGGTGCCTACTTTCAGATTTTCACCCGCTAAACCCAAGTCCCGTATGGTCTCCCCAATCTGCAAGTTGCGTAGCCAGTTAATGATGCGCTTGCCAATCACCAAAGAGATAATCAGCGAAATAAGCATAGCCAGGCCCGCCCGGAACGAGATGTACTGGAACAGGCCCGCTCCCGGCAGGTCATAAGTCTTTTTTAAATATTCAAAAAGATAGACTAACATGATTGATACTACTATAATCTGAACAGATTTTGTCATGTCGAGCGCAGCCAAGACATCGGAGGCAATAAAAACACACAGGTGTCTCGGCTTCGCTCGACATGACAGCAGTGGATGATTTGTAATCCTTATGTAAGACCACTTTATATTGGTTAAAAAGTTAAATTCGGTGGTGGGGCGATATTCCATCTCCCCACCACCCGTTCTACGTCAAAATAATAGTTTCTCCACTATTATGTCTTGGGCCATTGGTTAAATATCCAATGTTAAAATGTACAGCAGTCGGCGCATTATTCCTGAAAGTATTTTTCCAATACTTCTTTATCGTCGAAAGGGTATTTCATGCCATTTATATCTTGATATTTCTCATGGCCTTTGCCCGCTACTAGCACGACATCGCCTGCTTGAGCGAAGCGGACGGCGGCTTTGATGGCCTGTTCGCGGTTTTCGATGGTCAGTATTTTTTTCGCCTCCTCACTTTGCAAACCTGCCTCCATATCGCGAAGGATTTGCGCCGGGTCTTCGGTGCGCGGGTTATCGCTGGTCAGAATCACTTGGTCGCTCCAGCGGGCGGCAGTATGAGCCATTAATGGCCGCTTCATCTTGTCACGGTCGCCGCCACAGCCCACTACGGTGATCACTTTCGAGTGCTTTTTCTTCAATTTCTGGATGGTTTCCAGTACTTTTTCCAGTGCATCGGGGGTATGGGCATAATCCACGATGCCAATGCAACTGGGCTTGGTGGGGTGGGCCACCGACTCGAACCGCCCTTCTGCGCCGCGCAAATCGGACAGGGCGACAAGGATATCCGACTTTTCGAGTACTGTGGGTACTCCAGACTTTCCATCCCGAGCCGTCGGGATGGAAAGTCTGTCACGATCTCCTTCCAACAGCATGGCCACCGCGTACGCCGCCGTCAGATTGTAAGCATTAAATTCGCCGATCAAGCGGGAGTGAAATGCTTCCCCATCCAACTGTAGATATAGCCCATTCAGGCTGTTCTCTATAATTTTGCTCTTGTAATCGGCAGGCTTTTTCAGCCCATACGTGTATTTAGTAGCACTAGTGTTTTGCAGCAGGAAAGTACCGTTGCGATCGTCGGCATTGGTCAGCGCGAAAGCCGTGGCGGGCAGGTTGTCGAAGAACTTTTTCTTCGCGTCACGGTAGTCCGCGAACGTGCCGTGGTAGTCCAGATGGTCGTGGGTCAGGTTGGTAAAGGCTGCTCCGGCGAACACTGCCCCGGCGATGCGGTGCTGGTGGACGGCGTGGCTGCTCACTTCCATGAAAACGTGGCTACAGCCTGCGTTGGCCATGTCGCGTAGCAGTGCCTGCAAGCGCACAGCATTGGGCGTGGTATGGGTGCTGGCCAGCACTGCATCGCCGATCCGGTTTTCCACCGTGCCGATCAGTCCGCAACGGTAGCCAAGTTGGGTGAACAGTTGGTGCAACAGCGTGACTGTAGTAGTCTTGCCATTGGTGCCGGTCACGCCAATCAGTTGCAAGGCGTTGGATGGGTGGCGATAATAATTAGCCGCCATAATGCCCAATGCTTCCGCCGAATCATTTACCAGAATAACTGGTATTTGGTTATTGGCTATTGGCAATTGGTTATTGGTTTCGCAAACTATTGCCGAAGCCCCATTTTTAATCGCTATGTCAATGAACTCGTGCCCGTTTACTTGCCCTCCCCGTACTGCCACAAATACGTCGCCGGGCTGCACCTGCCGCGAATCGAAGCGCAGCTGGCCAACTTCGAAGTCGAGGTCGCCGTGGATTTCAACGCCGGGGACTTGGGCGAGAAGTTGGGTTAAGTTGGACAATTTTAATGTTCTAATGTGGTCAATGTATCAATAGCTCATTGTTTTTTCATTTTCCTAGATGGAGGTCGGCGGGGCAATTCTTTGGTCTGATCAATGGGAAGTAATTCACCCTGGTTTCCACGCAGTTTTTTTATTTTTCTGATTAATATCTCAATAGAAAATATGCACATGAAAAGGAGCAATAGCGAAAAAACTATTAAAGCAGTGGCGAAACCAGCACCAAAGAAATACCAACCTTCGATCCCGCCCAGTAAAAAAGCAAGCCCGAATAGGCCGAATATCACCACTCCCAAAGCCAGGAAAACAATGGCTGTGATAGTCCTGCTACGCCCATCCTTTTGACCTTTTTCAAAAAACCGCCGCTGTTTTTCAACAAGCTGCTTTTGCCAGGATCCTGTCACTTCCTTTTCCAACTGGCTGGGATGGAAGAATGTACCGAAAGTTTTTACAGCTTGGTTTTCTGTTGCCGGGCGTAGCATTTCTGACCTTACAGGCTCTGGTCGTACTGTACTGAACACCACAAAAAACAAAATTCTGAAGAGGTACTGCATTGTCTATGAACTATAATTTGATTAATCGTTCTAATCCTTTCTCTTAGAAGGTGGCCGCTTGGGCAATTCTTTGGGAGGGGTCTCGCTGTACTTTAACTTGCGTAGTTTCTTGGCATTTTTATTAATCCCAACCAGGCAAAGCGCGGCAAGTGCCAACATGGCCAGAGCAAGCAATACAAATAGAACAGCCCTCGTACTAGCATCCCAAAATACAATAGAGAATATTAGCGCAGTCAACCCATACAACCCAAATATAAAAACGCCAATTGACAACAAGACTATCGCCACAATCAACCAGTCCCTTTCTCCATCTTCCCCTCTCCACTTTTGGAAAAGCAGCCTCAATATCTTATGCTTAATTTCTTTCCACTTGGTGGCTTTCTTCGATTTCACCAACTGTTCTGCGGGACAGGAACTAAAATATTTTTCAAAGACTGTTAAATCTGGATTAGCGGTCGCCGGGCGCAATATTTCTGCGTTAACCGTACCCGGCCAAACCGCAGCAAGCAGCCCAAAGAGCAAAAAGATGAAAAGTTGGTTTTTCATTATTTTGATTTTACAGGATAATCCATTGCATGGACATTTATAATGGTTTGACTGAACACATTTCCCGTATTTTTGTCTTCTTAACTCGTTCAAATTATGACTGCTTCCACCTTACCCTCTTTACTCGCTGCCCCAAAACGCGCCGCTACACCGAGGCCGAATACTTGGAGATGGAGAACGAAGTGCATTTCCAAAGCATTGATGTAAAAATTGCCTTGTCAAAAATCTATCGCCGGGTTTCTTTTGAAACAGCGGGATAATGTCACTCCAAAAACAACACACATAAAGTACTACCCCCCGCCCGCGTCCCCGGTGCCAGGCTTTGTCGTCGCACTTTGCCTACTCCTTCCACGCGCACCCGACAGCCCCTATTTTCCAGTAAATACAAAGCATCTTTTAGTCCCATGCCGATTACACTCGGCACGGTTTTGTCGCCTACAAAACGATTGAGTAAGAGCAACGAATCATTGCGGGTCTGGCTCACCACCCAATCGGGCAGGTCGCTTGGCTCAAAGTGATCGAGCTTCAGCCAGGTCAGTGCTTCGCGTACATCGGACTTAGTGCCGGCATCGTAGCGTGGCAACATGGCCGTCGCCAGTTTTGGGGCGGGTAGTTCGTTCACCGCCGCGTGCAACTCTGTCTTCATGGCGAAGCATTTATCTGCAATAACTCTAAAGACCGGCGCAGACACGTCGGACCCATGATAACCGCCACGCTCCGGCTCGCTGATGACTACGATGCAGGAATATACCGGTTTGTCCGCCGGGAAAAAGCCGCAAAAGCCGGCCTGGTGACGAATGCCCTTGCTCGCCCGAAACTTGTGGTAATTCAGCTGTGCTGTCCCTGTTTTGCCAGCAATGGTGTAGTTATCGGTACGAATATTTTTGGCCGTGCCTTCGGTCACCACTGCCCGCAGCAGTTCTTTCGCTTTGGCGATGGTTGTCTTGGAGGCAATGCTGCGATTGACCACCACCGGGCTGAACTGCTTGAGAATGTCGCCGTAGCGTTCGGTGCGTTGCACGAGGTAGGGTTTCATCATGCGTCCGTCGTTGGCCACCGCGTTGTAAAACATGAGCAGTTGAAGCGGCGTGAGCAGCAATTCGTAGCCAATGCTCATCCACGGGAGGGTGGTACCGGACCACTCGCTCTTTGGATCATTCGGGCTTTTGACGATCGGCAGCTCTTCACCGCCCACCTCGATGTCCGTAGTCAGGTCAAGGCCAAAATCGCGCAGATGCTGCACAAAGGCGGCCGGTTGAGCCTTGTAGTTCTTTAGGGTCAGCGTGGCCGTGCCGACGTTGGAGGACTGCGCAAAAACCTGGCGGATGGTCATACTGTCCAGTCCGTGGGGAACGGCGTCTACCAACTCTTCATCGTAAATCTTTACTTTTCCCTTAAAAACAGGTATTTTTTCGTCAAAATCACTAATAAAACCATCTTCCAGCATGGCCATGAAGGAGGCCAACTTGAACATGGAACCTGGTTCCACGCGCTCGCCGACGGCGTAGTTATAGGTCTCCCACCAGCCATCGGGCGTGCGCCCAACATTGGCCATTGCCCGGATCGCGCCTGTCTTCACCTCCATGACGATGGCACAGCCGTGGTCGGCGTTGTGGGTCTTGCAGGCATTGAGCAGAGCGTTTTCCGCCACATCTTGGATGTTGATATCGAGGGTGGTTACCACGTCGCTGCCCGCTTCGGGTTCTATTTCGGCCAAGTCGCCGACCGGGATATACACATCGCCAGGGACGCGGAGGCGGAGCTGCTTGCCCAGCGAGCCGCCCAGTACGTTGTCGAAACTGCCTTCCAGCCCCACCGGCAAGGCACCCTCGCGGGTGTAACCAATGGTGCGCTGGGCCAGCATCTTGAATGGACGCTCGCGGGTCGGTATTTGCTCCACGATCAGCCCGGCCCGCCGCCCAAGCCGGAAAATCGGGAAGTTTTTGACCAGCATCATTTTGCTATACGGCAGGTCGCGGGCAATGGGGATGTAGCGGATGCCGCGCGTATCTTCGGGGGCTTGGCGTAGGCTAATCAGCCAGTCGCGGTAGGCACCAGGCGTATACTGTTGGTCGATGTAGGTGGCGATCAGCCAAGAAAGGCTGTCTATGTTTTGGTCAAATAATTCTGGCGTTAGGCCCTCGGCCTTGATGTCGAAATGCACATCGAAAAAAGGCAGGGAAGTGGCCAGCAGGCTGCCGTCGTCGGCCAAAATATTACCCCGATCGGCACTGACATCCACCCACTTGATGAACAAACTGTCGGCTTTGGCTTCCCAGCGGGGGGCCTGCACCACGCTCAATTGGTATAACCGCCCAAAAATCACGAATGCGGCAAGGACCAGCCCGGCTGCCACCAGGTAGACTCTGACCAACACTTCATTTTTGACGTTGAGCATGAACTATGAACTATGAACTATGAACTATGAACTATGAACTATGAACTATGAACTATGAACTATGAACTA
>JAYUXG010000541.1:0-7704 GCA_043753125.1 Saprospirales bacterium
CCAAAGTATGTAAACAGCCCCGAAACGGAGATTTACGTCAAAAACCGTACTTTGTATGGTGCCTTTCAGGCCAAAAAAGCCATTCGCCAAGCCGATGAATGTATCTTGGTCGAGGGCTACATGGACGTGATTTCGTTGTACCAGGCGGGCATCGAGAACGTGGTGGCTTCCAGCGGCACCTCGCTGACCGAGGGGCAAATAGGTTTGATTCATAGGAATACTCCAAATCTTTTGGTGCTTTATGACGGAGACAGCGCAGGAAGTAAAGCAGCCGAACGTGGCTATGAGCTTGCATTGGAACAAGGATTAAACGTGCGTATCGCGTTATTGCCGCTAGGAGAAGATCCAGATACACTTGTGCAAAAAATTGGTGCAGATGAACTTAGAGAGTTTATTAAAAATAAGGCTGAGAGCATAGTTCTATTTAAATCTAAACAACTCGCAGAACAGGCTTCTAATGACCCTCTTAGAGAAGCTCGTGTAGTAAAAGAAATTGCTCGGATTATTTCTTTAATTCCAGATGCAGTAGCACGAGTTGCTTTTGAAAAGGAAGTTGTAAATAAGATTTCTATTTTTAAAGGTAATGATGCACGTGATGAACAAGTACGTTTTCGCCAAGAGGTGGAAAAGAATCTAAAGTCGAGAATTCAAAAATGGGATGATAAAAATAATAAAGCCCCGGAATCCATTTCTGATTCATCAGATTTAGCACATAATCCTGATTTTCCAGTCTCAGACCCAGCCTTTTCACGTAAATTAGAAAAATCTTGGTTCGTCGGCGACGAGTTCCAGGAGCGCGACATCGTGCGGCTGCTGATGCAGTTTGGCAATCATACCTTGGTCAAGGAAAATATGACGGTGGGAGAATACATCCTGACCGATATTGAAGAGCTGTTGGGCAATTTTGACAATCCGCTCTATGGTAAAATCGCCACCGAGTGCCACGATTTGTTGGTGGCAGGCCGCACGTTTGACCAGCATTATTTCATCCAGCATTCCTCGCCGGAGGTTTGCGAACTGGCCATTATGCTGCTGACCTCGCCCGACGAGTTTTCGCCCAATTGGCAAGACAAATGGAACTATCCTTTGCAAAACCAGCCCCTGCCAGAGCTCAATTTCCCGCTGGATGTCCGCCAGGCCCTGGATCGTTTCAAGCTACGCAAAGTGCTGAAAATGTGCCAGACCAACCTGGGCCGCGTCCGCGCTGCGTCCGATTCGGGCGACATGGAGGGTATGACGCGTTACATGAAAATCCAGCAGAAACTCTACGAAAAACGGGACGAACTGGCCAAGCGGCTGGGGACGGTGGTGATTGGTTGATCGGTTTGAAGACTGCTCTATATTACCCTTCTTAATTTTTTCGTTCTTTTCCTTACTTTTGAAAAAAAATAGCGATGAGCCAAGCTGCTGAAAATATACCAGTCATCAAGACCCGAAAAAAAATCCTCACTTATGCGGATTATGCCACATTGACCCCAACTGATAGTGGCAATTATGAACTCCACCAAGGTAAAATCTTATATATGCCATCCCCCACCCCTCACCATCAAGACGTGGCGATGAACTTGTCGTCTCGGATGCATTTGTACGCATCCCAAGGTAAACTCGGCAAAGTCTTTACGGCTCCTTTGGATACGGTCTTTGATTCGTTTACTACTTTCCAACCCAACATTTTATTTATTGCCAAAGAACGCTCACATATTATAGGGGACAAGAAAATAGAAGGCGCACCTGATTTAGTAGTAGAAGTGCTTTCTGCAAGCAACAATCCCAAAGAGATGAGCTATAAAAAGCATATTTATGAATCATTCATGGTTCGGGAGTATTGGCTGATCAATTTAAAAAAATTAACTATTACTGTATATAATAACATAGAGGGCGAATTATTGCCAATTGGCGTTTTTAAGGGCGACGACGAGGTGGAATCGCAGGTCATTCCAGGTTTTAAGGTAGCTGTACAGGATGTTTTAGGCATATAAATCACCATCATGCTCCTCACCATCCTCGGCAATGCAGCTGGCGGCCCCTACCACGGACGACCCTACTCGGCACAAGTGCTGCAAGTGGATCAGCACCTGTTCCTGATCGATTGTGGCGAAGGGACGCAGATGCAACTATTTGATCACGGAGTACGCTACGACCGTTGCAACCAGATTTTTATCAGCCATTTGCACGGCGACCACGTCTTTGGTCTGATGGGCATCATCACCAATTGGTGCCTTAAGAAGCGCACGGCTACGTTACAGATATTCTCGCCGCCGGGACTGCGCGAACTGGTGGAAAACACCTGCCGGGTTTGCGGGATGCGGGTGCCCTACCCCATCGAATTTCACGAAGTGGATGCTGCCGTTTCGGTCAAGGTGTTTGAAAACCACAAAGTGGAGGTCTGGACAATACCCCTTTTGCACCGCGTTCCTACCTCGGGCTGGCTGTTCCGGGAGAAAATCAGGCCGCGCACTATGCGCGCCGAAAAAATTGAGGAGTATGGCATTCATTATTCCTTCATTCCGGGTATTAAAGCGGGCAACGACTTGCCTTTGCCCGATGGCCGAGTAGTGCCGAATACAGAACTGACCACTCCCCCACCCGTCCCGCTGGCCTACGCCTTTTGCAGCGACACCGCCCCAACGCAGTCCATTGCAGAGCTGGTGCACGGCGTGGACTTGCTATACCATGAAGCCACTTTTACCAACGAACACATCGTAGAAGCAGCCATCTCTTTTCACTCTACTGCGGCGCAAGCGGCGGCGATTGCAACCCAAGCCGAGGTTGGTCGTTTGTTGCTGGGCCATTTTTCCGGCCGTTATGCCGATATGGACCAACATTTGGCCGAAGCAAGGGCCATTTTTGAAAAAACCGACGCCGCCGAGCCGGGTATGCGTTTAGAGGTAGGCAAAAAAGCAGCGGAGCCAATGTAAAATCTCTGCATCAAGCGTGTCCTTTCAGGGTCCGATAAGCCAGGCCTGTGCTGATGATAGTCAGAAATGCACTGGTCAGCATTGCCGCGCCCGGGAAATAGACGGGATGGGTACGATCCGTAAAGTAGGAGAAAATAGCGGTGACCAGTGGAATACCGATAAAAGCGGCAACGGTCATCAGGCTGGTGAGGCCGCCCTGTAGTTCGCCTTGTTCGTTGGCTGACACCTGTGTGGAGATAATGCCTTGCAGGGCGGGGCCAGCAATGCCACCCAAACAATAAGGCACCAGGAAGGCATACATCATCCAGCCCTGCGTGGCGAAAGCAAAGAGCAGAAAACCCAGCGAATAAAGGCCCAGGCCTACGTAGACTGCGCGGGTTTGGCCCAACTTGGGAATGATGAGCCGGATCAGGCCGCCTTGCACGATGGCGGTGATGACGCCCACTATGCTTAACGAAATACCAACCAGCCGCTCGTCCCATCTGAATTTTTCCATCGTGTAAAATGACCACGCGCCCTGTACCGACTGCGCCGCAACGTGGAGCAACAGCAATGAGACTAATAAACCGCTGATTATCGGGAACTTGCGCAACTGGGCCAAGGTACCGATCGGGTTGGCGCGTTTCCAACTAAACTTTCTGCGGTGCTCCGGGGCCAGCGATTCGGGCAGGATCAACAGGCCATATAGCCAGTTGAGCAAGGCCAGAGCCGCCGCCGCCAAGAAGGGTGCGCGTGGCCCGTACTGCCCTAAGAAGCCACCGATGGCCGGGCCGATGATGAAACCCAACCCGAAGGCGGCCCCGATCATACCGAAGTTTTGCGCCCGTTTTTCCGGGACACTAATATCGGAGATATAGGCCGCGCCAGTGGTGAAGCTGCTGCCCAATACGCCCGCCAGCAAACGCCCAACAAAGAGCCAGCCAATAGTGGGGGCATAAGCCTGAAAGATATAGTCAATTCCAAAACCAAAGAGCGAGAGCAACAGGATGGGCCGTCGTCCATACTGGTCACTCAACCCGCCGAAAACTGGGGCGAAAACGAATTGCATGAACAGGTAGCTAAAGCCTAACCAGCCACCGATGGTAGCCGCGTGGCTCAAGTCGGCCCCGGAAAGGTGCATGATGAGCTGGGGGAGTACTGGGATAATGATGCCAAAACCAATGACATCGATCAGCAGGGTGACAAAAATAAAGCCGACAGCAGGCCGATTTTTGGACATACACAGCGGGTTTTTAGTGGTCGGCAGACCGAGAAAGTAACGTTATAAAAAAATTTAACATGATCGAAAGTGTTAAAATTTTGAGGTCGCACAACGTTCTTTGTTTACAATTCGACAACAATTTTTTCTGAAAATCAGCAGTCAGGATGCCTCGTCCATCTGTCTCATTTCATACACCAAATTCTCGTATAATATTTTGGTTTTCAAGCCATTATACTGCCTTGTTTCGCAACTTCCTACCCAGCGGATACCGCGCACGGCATTGGTCAGAAACACCTCGTCGGCTCGTAGGAGGCGGGCGAATGTAGCAGGTTTCTCGTGTACTGCATAGCCCCAGGCGGGCATTAACGCCAGCAATAAACTACGGAGGGTGCCAGTTACACAGCCTTCCGATAGCGGTGGTGTAAAAAAGACACTATCCTCCAACCAAAAGAGGTTGCTTGCCGTCGTTTCGCAAAGCCGGTCGTGCGCATTGAGCAGGACCGCATCATCCCATCCTGCGGTGTGGGCTTCCTGCATGGCCACCACATAGCGTGGGGCGTTTAGTGCTTTCAGCCCCGATAGCGCGTCCACCGGAAGCCGAACCGATTTGCTCAAACCCAGACGAACCCCATTTAAATCCCAGGTATACTGATCCGAATCCAATGCTTGTGCGGTGAGCAGGAAGTTCGGCAGGTTGTTTTCCGGCGCGTACAAACCACCCGGCGACCGCCAGACCGTCAGTCGGACGCGGGCATTGGGTGGCGCGATGCGCTGAATTTGTTCTTTGAAATATTGGCCCGTCCAGTGGACCGGCACTTCGTAACCCATCGTCCGCAGCCCCCCGGACAAGCGCGCCCAGTGCTGTTCCCAGAGCGGCATGCGCCCGCTGAAGATTCGAATGCTTTCAAACAGGCTATCCCCGTAGTACAAGCCGCGCTGCAACAACGCCACGTGTTCTGGCAGACCGTCCAGCGCTTGTGCATTCATTATTACCATGATTTTTTCACCTTTACTTTCAATCAACATGAACCGATTTTTTTTAATCATTTCCAATTACCCGCCTTCTTTCCTGCTGGTTTTGAGCTTGTTGCTCCCAGTCATCCTGCCTGCCCAAACGCCGTACCCCGTAGCCAATTGGTTGGAAACCTACCGCCCCGGTGGCGATTTTCAATCGGTAGAGCTGTTGCGTACCAATGAAGACCGCGCCGATGCGCCGACCGTGGTGGAATACGCCACCCTGCTGGACCTCGACCAAAACAACCTGGAAAACCTGCTCAGCAATGCCCCCAACACGATTTCCATCATCATTCCCAACATCAATGGCGACAACTTTGAGCTCGAACTCGCAAAAGTCGCCATTCTCACCCCGGAATTCAGCGTTGGTACGCTGGGTGCTTACGCACAGGACAACATTGCTGTCTCTCTGGGCGTCCATTACCGGGGCATCATCCGCAACAAACCACAATCAGTAGTTGCCGTCAGTATCTCTGCCGATGGCCTGATGGTTATGATCACCGACGAAAATGGCAACTACCAAGTCGGCAAGCTGGAGGACGGTACCGAACAATACATACTCTACCGCAGTGCCGATCTGCGGGCCGCCAATCCGTTTAATTGCCTCACCAACGACGACCTCATTGCTCCCGATTCGACACCCTCCGAGGTAGGCGAGCGCGGCATCGGCTGCAAGACCGTGGGTATCTACTTGGAATGCGACTACAAACTGTACCAAGACAAAGGCTCCAACGTGGCGAACGTGAATAACTACATGGCTGGGCTATTCAACCAAATCTCCGCTCTGTACGCCGCCGAAAACGTCGGGGTGGCCATTTCGCAGATCTATGTCTGGTCTACGCCCGATCCTTACGCCGCTTTGAATAGCACCAGTTCGGTCCTTAATTCTTTCCAAGCCACGCGGGGCACCAATTTCACCGGCAACCTGGCTCACTTTGTCACCACCCGCAACTTGGGTGGTGGCGTGGCCTACGTAGATGTGATCTGCACCAAAAGCTATGCCTTTGGGGTGAGTGCCATCAGCACCAGTTACCAGAACGTGCCGACTTATTCTTGGTCGGTGGAGGTTATGACCCACGAACTTGGCCACAACCTCGGCTCTTGGCATACCCACTCCTGCAACTGGTCGGGTGGCGCGCTCGACAACTGCTATAGTGCCGAAGGGAGCTGCGGCCCTGGCCCCGCCCCCGTTGGCGGCGGCACGATCATGAGCTATTGCCACCTCAGCGGCGTGGGCATCAACTTGGGAAATGGTTTCGGCACCCAGCCGGGCGATAAAATTCGAGATAGAGTGCTGAATGCCAGTTGTTTAGCCTCCAGCGGCGAGGTGCCAATCAGTCTCAGTGCCACCAACCTGACCGGTGTATCCGCTACGCTTTCCTGGGGGGCCGTGATCGGTGCCACGCAGTACACAGTACAGTACAAAACCAGTTCGGCCAGCACCTGGACCACTGCTGGCACCACAGTAGCCGCTACCTACAACCTTGCTGGCCTGACTAACAATATAGCCTACAACTGGCAGGTGAAAACGGATTGTTCCGGCTATTCGACCACCGCCAGTTTCACCACCAGCGCAACGGGCGGTGGCGGAACTACTGGCATTACCTGTAGTGCCCCTATTTCCCTCCATACAGCGGGCATCACCAGCACTTCAGCCATCCTGTCCTGGACCAGCGTGGCCGCGGCTACTCAATATACCGTGCAGTACAAATTGAACACGGCCACCGGTTGGTCCAATGCCGGCAACACCTATGCGAGTAGTTTCAACCTTGCTGGATTGAGTGCGGGCCAAGCCTACAGTTGGCAGGTGAAGGCCAACTGTTCCGATTATTCGGCACCCATGAACTTTACGACCACTGGCAGCAGTGGCAATGGCGGCGGAACTGCTGGTACAATCTGCGTCGTTCCCAGTGACCTGACCAACAGCAATGTGACCGGTTATACCGCCCGTATTTCCTGGACTGCTGTCCCTGGAGCCACCACCTATACCGTGCAGTTGCGGCTGGCAAGTGCCACTACTTATTTCACCCTGGGCACCATTGCCAGCACTAAAGCCAACATCACTGGCTTTACGCCCAACACGGCCTATGTTTGGCGCATCAGAGCCAACTGCTCCAACTACTCGCCTCCCAAGACACTGGTGACCCTGGGTGTCAACTCGGGTTTCCAACAGTCGATGGGCGAATTGCCAGTGTTCACTTTATGGGAGGATGTAGAACTGTCTGTCTACCCCAATCCAGCCAGTTTGGTTCTGCACCTGCGCGCTGTTCTCCCTTTGACCCCCGAGACGGAAATCTGGATCACCGATCCGACTGGTCGACTATTGATGCGCCGTCGTGGGGCCATCAGCGAAGCGGTTATTGACATCTCTACACTGAGTACTGGCCTGTATTTCCTGACTGTAGTGCAAGCAGGGGAACGAATAGCAACGGAAAAGTTTGTAAAAGGAGAATAATATCCAATTGGCAAAATAGGGTACTGCGCGGTTAGTTTATGGAAGAAACTGGCAGTAACTTGTTGAGTATCAAACTCATTTTTTTCATCAGGTTGCGTTTTGCCTCATTCTGTCGG
>JAYUXG010000542.1:0-7703 GCA_043753125.1 Saprospirales bacterium
CAGCTACCCCCTTCCCTGACGTTAACCACGAACGATTGCGCCGCCGGGGCGACGACCTGCTTACCAGCACCGTTCCCAGAGATTAACAACTACGCGATATTCGATAATGGCCTGCCTTACCAGGGTGGGTTTCAGCCCTGCGACTACGACACGCTGACGGCGTATCCGCTTGGCCAAATTCCAACGAATGGCCCCTTCACGCTGACCGAGTGGCTGGTGAACGGGCAGCCGTTGAGCGGCAGTTTTTCCGATGTGACCGGCCTGCTGGCCTTGCTAAACGTGCTGGACGTGGCCGGAAATTGGCGGACCTATAACAATGCTTATCTGGTCGGTGGCCAAGCGGGCAATACTTATGGCACCATGAAGATCACCGCAGCCTCTGGAGCGATGAAGATACTAGTGCCAGGCATCCAATACGTGCCGACGGGTACGGAGCTACATCTGGCGGTGGGTGCGCACACCGTGGTGTTCCGGAGCGTGCTGTCCGGCTGTGCCGATACGGTAGCCGTGCAGGTGTCGTGCATGGGCTGCCCGTCGCTGCATAGCTACGTACCTGATGCATCAAACAATATCCGTTGGATGGTGTCCAATTGTGATTTTGATACCACTTTCTGCACCGACTTGCCTGGCTCGCAAGTCGGTGATTTTGAAATAAAGGACCACGGCCAGCTGTTCACGGGCATCACTTTTTGCGGCAGCCAGATTGGTCTTACGTTGGACACGGGCTATCACCGGCTGACCGTCCGCCAATTGCAAGGTTCTTGTGAGTACTTGGTCCATGTGTACGTGACCTGCCCCGGCGTGCAGGCGGATACGCTGCTGGCGGTGGCGGATCAAGCGGTCACGACCCGGATCGCACCCGTACCGATCCAAATTTTGGCCAATGATATTTATCGCGGACCATTGCAGGTGGAACTGCTGGGTACCGCCGCCTTTGGCACCTTTAGCTACGAACCTATTTTGGGCGTTCTCTCCTACACGCCCGATCCGGATAGTTGCGGGGTGGTGGCAGTGAGCTACCAAATCACCGACCAACTGGGACGCCAGTCCACGGCAGCGGTGAGTGTCACCGTCGCTTGTGATAAAGTAATTGTTTTCAACGGCTTATCGCCCAATGGTGACAACCTGAACGATGTCTGGCATCTAGTGGGCATTGAGCAGTTCCCCAAAAACGAGGTACAGGTGTTCAACCGCTGGGGCAACCGGGTGCTGCTGCAAAAAGGCTACAGCAACCAGTCGCCTTGGGCGGGCCAATGGAACGGTAAGGAACTGCCCGATGGCACCTATTTCTACGTGATCGATCTGGGAGATGGCTCAGACCCTTTGAGTGGGTATTTGCAGTTGTTGCGGTAGTTATACATTGCCCGTTTGCTTTGCTCACACGGTCTTTATCCAAGGCTGGCCTTCTATGAAGAAAAAGTGTAACTTTTAAATAGACGTAGATTACTTTTGCCCAAACATTACTTTAATTTTTCACCTTCAAAACTAATGATATGTTTTCTACTTCCCCCCCCCCCCCATCACTTTTCGTTCCTTATTCGTGCCTGCCTGTTCGCATTTTTATGGTCGGCAGGTTGGCTGACTCCGGGTTTCGCACAGTCTGTTAGTACTAGTTGGGCCATTGAGGTTAGCCCAACACCACCACCATGTGGTGCTGTCATACCTACCGGCTGCTCGGATGAAGGATCTTGCAGCACTGTTTACTATTACGTATCGCTAGTCCCTATCGGGGGAGATTGCAGTAGCGAGAAACCATTTCGCTTCAGCTCCCTCCAATTTGCAGGTAAGTTGGGTGGTACTGCAGGAACCACTACCACAAGGCTTTTGTCTCATCTGGATTCCCCTGCTTCCCTGGCGTGCTCACCACCAGAAGTAAACTCGGGCGGCATTACTACTGCCAGTTGGGACCCCACCGGTATTTTTTCTTACGTAACTAATACCGCAGGTTCCGGTGTTTCGGAAATTACCTGGCAGGTTACCCGGCATTTGTTGTTCGTTATTGCCGTGAACGTTTACCCGGGCGAGACAGTAATACCGATCAATATGGAGGGATCCTTTACGCTCGTGTCTGGTACCGCACCCAACACGAGTACGACTGCTTACACTAGTACGATCATTTCCGTAGGTGACTTAAACAAGACAATTTCCCTCCCGAGCGATTGTGTCAATGTCCCATTTCTAAAATTCGGGGCAACTGAAGCTGCGAACCTACCCGACTTTCCTCAAAGTAAAAGGGTAGGAGTATACGTTAATGCTGGCAGTTCTACAGTTCAACAGCTGGATTTCCTGGTAGACATTAAAACATCAGCCATGGGCGCAATAAATATTTTGCCTGGACAGTTACCAGCAACTGCCTTTACTTTATACCCTGAAAACGAGGCTTTACCTGACAACCAACGTTTATACGTTTCTGCCCAAAACCTCTCGCTTCCCACTGGTGAGACCCTGCTTTTTTACATCACCTTTGACGGCCCTATTGCTGCTTCCGGGTGTGCCAGTGCTGATCTCAGCTTTATTGGCCCGCGTCGGGTAAAGGCTCTCAAAAACGGGGTACCATTCTGCTGCCAGCCTCTCCTCACTTCCGGTAGGAGTATTGATCTAGGGCCAACCCCTTGTACTTTCTATTGCTCTCCTAATACCCAATTACAAGTAAAAAACGTAACTGCCTTTCCGAGCGGCAGCAACGTGTGTTCCGACTTGTATTTTGCACTCAATATTGCTAACAAGGCCTCTCCAGGCTCTCCTGGTATTAGTTACACGTCTGGTAAAGTGGTATTAGATATAAAATATAATGGCACTAGCTTATCCTTATCGTCTTTTGACCCTGAGGCGGGTATAACGGCCACGTCTTCGTCGGTATCCACCAGTACAGGGCTGCGGGTAACCGTCAATTATGCAGGTACTATCAATGTGGCTGCTGGGGCATCCCAACAGCTGGGTATTTTTCACCTCTCCGGCTCCAGCGAATGTATACAGAGCATTCAACTCTATGATGCCACTATGGACCAGGGGAGCTGTGTGGTAAAGAGTTTCAAGACCGACATAGGAGATAAACTGGATGATGATCTATGTACTAAAAATTTCAGCATCTCCTTTCATACGCAGTATCCAACCCAACAGGCTATTCAAGATGTGATGTACCAGATCACAAAGGCTGGCTGTGCAACCATTCAGGGTATGAGTAGCTCGAGCGGCACAGATGCCAGCTGCCTGTGCAACGTACCTGGCGAGCAAACGGTCACCCCAACCAAGAACATCAATCCCCTCAACGGGGTCACTACTTATGATCTGGTATTCATCAGTAAGCATATCCTGGGCATACAACCCCTGGGCAATCCCTACAAAATAGTCGCTGGAGATGCCAATAAAAGTCGTAGTCTCACGGCACTTGATATTGTTGAGCTGCGCAAGTTAATTCTGGGTATCTATCAAACGTTGCCTAATAACAACACTTCCTGGCGATTTATTGATAAGGATTTTGTATTCCCCGATCCATTAAATCCATTTCAAACAGTCTTCCCAGAGGCTAAAAATTTCACGCCCTCTACCTCGAATGAACTAAAATTCTACGGCGTAAAGGTGGGGGACGTGAGTGGAGACGCAAATGGGGGCAGCCTGGAGGCGACCGCTACTGACCGGGGAGTGAGCCCATTGGCCTTGGGCTATGCCCTGCCTGCCAGCCACCGGGACGAATCCCTGGAAATACCGCTCTTCGCCCAACAGTCTGCCGAGGTGGTGGCCTGGCAGCTGGCCCTGAACTACGACCCAACGCAGTGGCGGGTAAAAGGCGTACGTTGGCCTGCATCGCTCAGTGACCGGCCCCACCAGCAGGCGGCCTGGCATGAGCCGGTATCTGGGGAGATACGCCTGACCTGGTTCGACGGCGATGGGATGGCTACAGCACTGCAAGACCAAAGCCCCCTGGCCTACCTGCAAGTGGAGCGACTGGTAAGCGAAGCGGAAACGGCTTTCCAATTGGCGTCTACTTTGCCTGCCGAAGCTTATGGCGTGGACGGTCATATATTGGCTTGCCAGCTGTCCGCGGTGGCCCAATACCAGCCGCCAGCCTTGCCGGTGGCGGAACGCGCCACTAAGTCAGACGCTCCTGCCTGGACGGCGAGCCTCTATCCCAACCCGGCGGGGCAACAGTTCCGGGTAAATATCCAATTGCCGATCAGTGGCGAAGGGGTGCTGACCTTTTCCGACTTACTGGGCCGGGAGATCGCTCGTCATCAATGTTCGCTGGTGGCTGGAGAGAACACCATCACTTCGGCACAGTTACCGGCTTTGGCCGCCGGCTTGTACTTTGTACGCATTGATACGCCAGCGGGCCGACAGACGCTGCGCCTGGTAAAGCGGTAAGGGTTGGTTGTAGTTCATCGCTTGGAACACACTACGTTTGTCATCCTGTCGGGAACTGTCCACATCGCGTTATTTCCCCTCGTATGGTGGACGGTTCCCAACAGGATGACAAAAAAAGTAGTGTACACCGTAGTGTAAATGATCGTTCCGCAAAATTTTACTGTACATCAATCTATAATCCTTTCTACCATCTACCCTTATCTCATGCAATTTACTGCTTTTAATTGGCGCAGCCGTTGCGTTGCACTGCTCTGTTGTTGCTCACCGCTCCTCTTGATCGCCCAGCGTTATTACGTGGATGCCCTGGCCAATGGCTCCCCCGACGGCCAGACCTGGGCCACGGCTTTCCACGACCTGCACGCTGCCCTTGCGCTCGCCCTGCCCGGCGATGAGGTCTGGGTGGCGCAGGGTGTCTATCATCCTTCCGAGACCGGCGACCGACAAGCCCGCTACCAATTACCCAGTGGTGTCAAGCTCTACGGGGGATTCGCGGGGACGGAAATGCTACTGACCGAACGGCAGCCCGGCCAGTACCCCAGTGTGCTGAGCGGCGACCTGGGCGTGGTGGGCGATAGCCTCGACAACAGTTACACCCTGCTCTACCTGCCCTATCCCGACACCGCCACCTTAGTTGACGGCTTCACCCTGCGCGATGCCCTCGCCGATGACCCGGCTGTCGAATCCGGTGAACCCGGCCAGTCCGGGGCGGCACTCTACGTGCAGGGGAGCAATGGCACCGCCTATCCCACCATCCGTCACTGTACTTTTGAAGACAATACCGCCCGGGGTTCGGGCGGGGCGGTGTATATCAACGGCAGTGGCAGCGGCTCGGTGGCTCCGCTCTTCGAGGGCTGCCAGTTTTTACACAATCGCTCGGCACAGAACGGCGGCGGCCTCTGCCGCGCCGGTGGCAGTTGGTGGGATCGGCCGGTGGATTTTCTGCGCTGTACCTTCGAGGCCAACCGCGCCCGCTGGGGGGCCTGCCTGTATGTGGCCGATGCCGAGCGCAGCGATACGCTGGACCTGCGCCAGTGTAATTTTTACCGCAATGCTGCGTCGTTCAATGCCGATGTACTGGGTTTGGCCAATCTCCGGCAGCTCAGCTGGTCAGTAGTGCAATTCAGCCGTTGCGACATGGTGGAGAACAAATCAGGGGGGTTATTAATGGCCAACTCCTTTTTTGAGGCTGGCAATGTGGACCTGCGCCTCGACTCCATGCTGTTGTACGACAATCAAGTCAACAATCCAACTTCAGCAATAGCAAGTGCAATTTACTTATCTCTATTTGGTAAAGCCAAATGTACTATTGCCAATAGCACTCTTTCCGGTCAGCCACAGCCCGATTCTTCCATCCTTTATCCGTCAAACTATCATATTAATGTTGAAGGCTACGAAAATGACGGCAAGGAAAATCACTTAAATGTAGTTAATTCTAACCTTCATCAGTGCAATGTAACCTTGGATTGCTTCAACTTGGACATCCAGCGGATGCAGACAGCCAATACATCTCTAATTCTTGCGTCGAGGCCTGGTCGAACAAATATCAGCAATTCCAGCTTTTACAAGACATCTCTGGCTATGGAAAGAACCCTACAGAAAACCATTCAGAACTGTGTATTTGTCAACAATTACACGTACAACGAGAATATGGACGACTCTTTAGTGGAGATCTCCAATACCATTATATCCAAGTTAAGGCGAGGAATAAATACCCAGGCATTTCTATTTAATGCTAGCCATTTTAATATCCGCAACTCTATTTTCAGCGATACATTCTATTGCTGCACTTCCTATAGTCTTATTCCCTTCCCTGGTTTGCCCATTGGCCTAGATCCCATGCTGGTCGACACCTCACAGGGCGACTTCCACCCGCTCCCCTGCTCCCCTACCTGGAATGCCGGCGATAATGCCTCGGTACTTAATCTCGGACTGCTCACCGATCTGGCGGGTGCGCCACGTATCATCGATGGCCAGGTAGACATCGGTGCCTATGAGAGTCCGGCCCTGGCCCTGGCAGCACCTCCTGCTACTACCGGGGCCTGCTTCAGTGAGCCAACCGGCACATTGCAGTGGGTGCTGGAGCATGGCTGCCCGCCCTACAACTATACGTGGGCCAATGGCTCACAAACTGGCACTAGCCTTACTGGCCTGGCGGCAGGCACCTACCAGTACACTATTACGGACTTACTCGGTCGTACCTTGGTCAGTAGTGCGCAGGTACCTGCTTCTGCGCCACAGCTCATGCTCACTGGCGATACCCTGATCTGTCCCGCAGCCAGTACAGGTAAGTTGACCGCCGCAGTCGGAGGAGCGGTCGTGCCGCCAATCAACTATCACTGGTCGAATGGGGCCACCACAGATGGCTTGAGCGATCTAAGCCTAGGCCACTACATTCTTACTATCACCGATGCGGCTGGCTGTAGCGATGTGGCCTCCGCCAATATTGGGCTATCTGGCCCAGTCTTGTCATTGAGTGCGCAAATCACACCCGCTAGTGCGGTGGGTGCCAGCAATGGCAGCATCCAGATAACCGTGCAAAACGGTCATGGGCCGTATGCTGCCCGATGGATTCCTAGGGGCGATACTACGCTCTCTATCAACGGCTTATTGCCTGGCCTCTATACACTTGAAGTGACCGATGGTGGCAGCTGCATCTACACGTATACGTACGAAGTCGACGTCATCAATGCCACTGATGCACCCGATGTGCCGCCGCTTGGCAGCGTGCTACCGAATCCTGCCCGCGACCAAGTGACCCTGTATTTCGGCAACAGTGCCGTTTGGCAGTTGTACAGTCCGGCGGGTCAGGAGGTGATGCGGGTAGAAGGGCAGGGAATTGGCGGTACACTGGATGTGTACTTGAGCAACTTGTCGCCCGGTATATATTTTTATGCCTTTCAAACCAAAAATGGCCAGCCATTGTCATGGCATCGGCTGGCCATTGTGCGGTGAGACAGTTTATCGTTTACCCGCTTACATCGTCAAAGCCTGCGATTCCACGGTTCCCGCCGGGGCCATCAGCCGCGCCTGCATCCAGTCGTAAGCGTACCCGGCTACCTCTTCCCAGCCCGACTGGCCGCAGATCCAGTGGCCACGATGGGGAAATTCCTTGAAATCCACCACACTGTGCTCATCGGTGTAGGCCTCCGCGTTCTTTTTGTTCAGTTCTGGCGGAATGATCTGGTCTTTTTCCCCCGCGATGAAAAGCAGGGGCGCGTGTACTAAATCCAAATCGACTTCCCCCGCTTCCAACAGACAGTCGCGCAGGATGTTGCGGCTATCGTGGGTAGCGGTATGGGCGTAGGCTTCATCGGATTCCATTTCGCTCATGGTGTTGCAAA
>JAYUXG010000543.1:0-7700 GCA_043753125.1 Saprospirales bacterium
AATTCGTGTTGATCTGTTTCGCCGGGGCGCTCGAGCTCGGCAATATCACCGATCTGGCCCGGTTGTTCGATGCCAGCGCGGCGGAAGATCTGGTTTCAGCCGCCAAAGCGGTGGCGATTGACTTTCAGATCAGCCCTAATCCCAGCAATGGCGTATTTGCACTGACCTATACCGACGAACAGGATATGCCTGCCCAACTGAAAGCGCAGGAAGGCGGGGACATTATTGCCTATGGCGGTGGCCGCTTTGTGTCTAGCCTCATCCAGCAAAACTTAATCGATGAGTATCACCTTTTCGTGAACCCGGTCGCGCTGGGCAGCGGGATGCCTATTTTTCAGGAGTTGGAAGGACGGCTGGCGTTCCGCAGATGCTTTCGTTGATGGCCATCATCAATGCGCCGGAGTCCACGTCCATGTGGACCGTCATGCGCCGCACCTCACGGTCGGGGATGCACTTGCGGCGAAAGTCTGACCAGTCGTCGCCGTTGATAAGTTCAATATCTGCGTGTACGAGTCCCATATTGATTTTGATGAAGGACAAAAATAAGGAAATTATACGTCCTGCCCTGGTGCGATTGAAACTTGAATCTGCGATCAGTAATTGACTTTTGCGCTGGCAGCATAGTTTGACTTAAATCTCCATCAATACCCAACCTTCCAGCTCTTTGCTTCGTCCTTAGACCAGAACCAGCCGCTAAACGTATGCGCTACCACTTCCCCTACCTTTTTTTTCTCGGCGCGCTGCTCTTGTTGGGCGGGTGCGACAAAGAAAAGCAGAATTTCTACACTGGCTTGGGTAAGAAGCCAGTGTATGCCTCTTTTGGCGATTTGCGGGACATCCGCAATGAGCCACCCCGACCGATTGGCCTTTCGGGGACCATCTTTTTGCAGGACACGCTTTTTTTCCTGCTGGAGCAGGGCAAAGGCATCCACGTGTTCAATATAAAAGACTCTTTAAACACCGTAAATCTGGCTTTTTTCAAAATACCCGCCGTTACGGACTTTGTCATCATTGGTCATATACTATATGCCGATAGTTGGAAGGATTTGGTGGTCATTGACATTAGCAATCTGCACCAGATTCAGGAGACTGACCGCATCGTTGGTGCCATCAATCCATCGCTGTTCCCGCCGCTGTACGGGGGAATTTTTGAATGCGTAGACGAATCAAAAGGGGCCGTAGTCGCTTGGGAAGACGCGGAATTGGAAGGAGCGAAATGTGTTACTACTCAATAAGTGGTGGAGAAAAGTAGTTCCACCTCAACAACCTCAACAACCTCAACAACCTCAACAACCTCAACAACCTCAACAACCTCAACAACCTCAACCACCTTTTCAACACCGCCCGATCATGAAAAAATTGCTATTTGCCCTGTCTGTTACTCTGTTGTCGTTCCAGTGCGGCGAAAGCAGCCTGGAATCGCTATCGGATGTCGGCAAATCCGGCTCCATCACACGCTTTGCGATCTACCAGCACTATATGTATGTGCTCAACCTGAACGAGGTACAGACCTACGACATCACCCAAAAAGACAAGCCAGTGTTGGTCCACCACCTGCCGACGGACTATGGCCTGGAGACGATCACTGTATATGACAGCACTGTCTTTGTAGGCTCTACTACGGCTCTCTACATTCTGGATGTAAGCAACCCAGCTGCGCCAACCATCCAGTCGCAGTCGGACCGGCTGACCGATATTGGGTTCAATGGCTGCGACCCGGTGGCGGTAAAAGGTAATTATGCTTATTCCACGCTTAAAGTGATCGCCAACGCTTGTGGCCGCGTGTCTGCGCAAAGTGCCCTGGTGGTGTACGACATCACCGACAAATCAGCCCCAGTTGTGGTAGGCACTTATTTTTTGAGCACTCCCAATGGCCTGGCTTATAAAGATCACTACCTGTTTGTCTGCGATGAAGGCCGCGATCAACTGATCGTCTTTGATATTACGGACCCCACCAACCTTGTAGAAACGGGTTACGCACTCGACATCACCGATCCCTACGACTTGATCGTGGATGGGCAAAAAATGATTGTCTCTTCCAAGACCGACTTTCAAGTGTTTGACGTCAGCGACGTGACGCAGATCAAGCGGCTTGGTCAGATTGTGAAGTAATGCGAACAATGACGGCTATCCACTTACTCTCCGCCTGCCCGCTAAAAAGCCGGGATATGGCTGTACTCCATTTGCTGTTTTGCTTGCTCATGCCTTTGTTTGGCCTGGCCCAGGCAAGCACGCCTGATTCGGCCGCGACGAGGCGTCCGCCCTATACTCTAAAGACCACGCCCCTGAACCTCATCAACACCTTCCAGACATCGGTGGACCTTCAGGGCGACATCCCCTTGTCGATGCGCTGGGGGCTGGAACTGGGCGTGAATGTGGTGCTGGATTCGCGGGCGTTTGCCCAATATGAGGATGAGTCGTATCGAGGGGTGAAATTCAGGCCCATCATCAAGTATTACATCTTTCACACTACGGGAGGGAACTATTATGTCGGCTTGGCCTTCAAGTACAACGATCTCTACAATAAACGCTACGTCAACGTTCTTCGGCAGGGCGGCCAGTACCTGGAGAACATTCTACAACGCAGGCATTTGGTCACGTCCGGCGTGGCTTTGCGCACTGGCTTTCAAAACTACATTGGCAAAAAAAAGCGACATACCCTGGAGCCTTTCGTGAGCGTAGGCGTGCGGCGGGAACGCATCACCAGCCCATTACCGCCCGGTGCCGAGCTGGTCGCGTCGACCGGGTTGTTCCGGCGCAACAATTCCGGCTTGGAGACCACGCCGGATGTAATGCTGGGGTTTTCCGTGGGCTGGAAAATAGGCGGCTCACGTTGATGCATGGCCACCTTTCCGAAAGGTTTACTGAATATCCGCACTTGGTTCACCATCATCAGATAAGCACAATTTTATCGACAGGTGTTGACGATTTGGACGGTTGCAGTCCTATAGATACTGCAAGAGAATCAATGGGGCGCAACTGCCAAAGCGCAGCTGCACCCCATTAAAATCCAAATCTATTCCAGGCTACTGGATAGCCAAAAATGAAAACGCCATTTATAACTTAACCAACAGTTATAGTGCCGATATTAGGCGACTAAGGGTAAAAAAGCAGACGTGGGGCCGAGTGCCTCAATGCGTGTACTTCTCGTTGAAAACGCCTTCAAAAATCACCCGTTTGGGCATATCCAAGTCGCCATTTCCATTCTTGGAGGTACGGCGAAATTTGGCTTTAAAGCGCCCGGACACTTCCATATTGATCGTATCCAGCGTCTCTATTTTAAAGAAGCCCTCTTCTGCATCCACTAATTCATAGGAATACCCTTCTAAATCTTCACTTACCGTTTGGCTAAAGCTGGTAAGTGCGCCTTTATATTGTATTCTCTCCGTATGCAGAATGTAATCTCCTTCTTTTATTGACAAAAAGCCAAAACCAAAGGCGTTAAGCAGTTGGCCATTGTTTTTAGTTTCTACAAAACTAAAATTTAGATGCTTGTAGATGGTATCGTGCATGAATATTGGTTCGTAGCCCGTAGCCAGTTCTCCATTCAAAAAAACCACGGATTCGCCCAAGTTTACGTTGGCTGGAAGATCAGCGACGGGGTCTTTCCGGCAACCGATGACCACCAGCGATATGCCTGCAAGATATAGGATGCTTAGTTTGATCTGGTTCATAGTTTTACGATTTTGAAAGTACGAGTAGTGCTTTCGCTGGTCACTTGCAAGAAGTAAGTACCAGCAGAAAGATAGGACATATCTATTGTTTCACTGTCCAGGCCAGCATTGAACGTAATTTCTTGGACTTTTTCCCCGTTCACCCCAAAAATGATGGCTCTTTTCGCCCCGGCAAAAGGTTGTAAAAGCAAAACATCCTTGATTGGATTGGGGTAAAAAATGTTCTTTGAATCCATGTTTTCCAGCAGAGCATCTCGATCGTCCGTTCCTCCAAGGCAATTGGCAATGCTAACTTCTACCTGATCCGAGCCGGTTTTTCCAGCAAAATCACTCAACGTCACGCGGATAAAAAAGGATGCAGGCAGTGTCCCACTGGAGGTCAGAGGAATGTTGGCGGTGGGCAAAGCCAATTGGTCGGAAGTTGATAGCGTTGTCCAGCCGGAAATTCCGTTTAGGCTTACTTCCCATAAGTAAGTAAAAGGAGGAACCAGTTCAAACGGATTGCCAGTGACTGTATAATGGTTGAATGACGAACTGGCACAAATCTGAGTTAGGCCATTAAGATCAACAGTACTAATGGTAGTGGGTGGCGATGGCTCGGAGCGAAAACAAGATACATCATCGGCCCTGCCTACCAGGGCAGCAGCATTGTTATTAGTAGAATTCCCGGTTGGAGCCATGCCAAATGGAGCACCAGGATTAGACCACCGAGCCATCCGTGCCCTCGTATCACATCCGTTTTGATACATGATGGTGCGCATAGTAGCACCTACCGGGAAGCCATGATGGCTGGTGAGGGGATCGCATCCGACCCCAAGACAAGTGCCGCACCTTTGATGTCTCGCTCCTATTACGTGTCCTATTTCGTGAGAGCCAGTAAAAAGACCTACTGCGGTTGGTATCTGGACCACGCAATAGGCGTTTTTTTCACTCGCAGAGGTTCGCTTTGCTCTCCCCACTCCATTGGTCTGGCTGGCTGTGGTCAATAAAAGGACTACGTCCGCAGTATTGGCATTACGAAGGCTTTGGGCAGTTGCATTGTCTGCAAGATCATTTACATCGGTAATTATATTGAAACTTTCAATAAAACCTGATAGTAACAGTACATTTGCCAGTGTAAAGCTGATCTGAGTAGGAGTCAGGCCACTGGTAGCCGTAGTAGTATTTAACTGAGCAACAATGGCTGCCCCAACGGTTGTCGGCACGGCAATAGCCGCAGCACCAGCAGTAAATAAAACCAGTACCCTGATATTATTGGCAGGACAGTAGGTTCGGTCGCTTACCGTATTATCTACTTCTTCATCTTCGGAGTCAAGGGTGCAATCGGAGGTAGCCACCCTGGAGGAGTACTTTATGCAGGTGTATTTACCGGCACTGATTTCCTGGATGCTGTACTGCATCCCGGAAGTCGCGGAGTAAATTTCCCCGATAAAACCTTGTGGCAGTTTGTACAATTGACAAATACTTTCGTTTTGACTATAGCCCACCCAGCTATAGGTATTGCTTCCTTTTGAAGATACATAATCGGCGGTAAAAGTAATGGCCTGCGGCTCGTCGGGAAGTTGCAAGGTCAGTTGCTTCCCGTTTAGATAGTTTTGAATCGGATTTGTCCTGATGTGCCACAAAGTGGTCGAATTTACACTTTGCTTCATGTCCGAAAGCCGCGTAGATTCGTCGGCGTTTAGGTAAACGGAGCCGCTGGGAAGGACTTCAATAAATGGTGCCAAAGTACCTTGTGCGGATACATCCCTCGCAAGGAGGGAAATCAGGCAGCACAAAATGGCGGAAACAAGTTTAAAGACACTACCAAAACCGCGAAAATAGTGGGTGAATGGGTGAATGGGTGAATGGGTGAGTGGGTGAGTGGGTGTATAACATATTATAAGGTTTAAAGATAAACTTATTGTTCCAAATGTAACGCTTATATGGAGAACGCAAAAATTTTCACGTTAATTTTTTCGCTGTACTTTTGGAAACAGCGTTCTGATAGATCTAGCGCAAGGCTTTACTTCCATTTTAAGGTAGTTGCGGCAAGGTCAAAACCATTTGCTGGTGCGCGGTTCCATGCAGAGTGTCGCTATCGGCCTATAAAACAGTACCTGCTGTAACATCCTCCCCACCGCTACCGTCTGCCAGTTATTGATTTCACTCTCTAACTGGTCTTCACTATGAAAATCAATTACCTTTTACTGGCCTGGCTACTGCTGTCGGTCCAAGTGGCGCGTGCCCAAAACGAAAGCCTGAACCATTTTATGGAAGCCCATAAACGCGATCAGGGCTTCACCTTTGCCTATCTCAGTAAAGACCTGTTCGAGGTAGTCAGCCGGAGCCAGGTGGAAGCAAAAGACTGGAAAAAACTACAGCAACTGGTCAAAAACATCGGTAGCCTGCGTATTCTGGCGGCTGACGATATTCCGCACGGACTCCTGCTTTACCAAGAAGTGCTGGACCAAGTGCCGACCGAGGAATTCGACGAACTGCTGATCGTGCGCGCCGAGCAGACCAAGGTCCGCATCTGGGCTAAAAGCGACGGAAGTGGCGTCACCGATCTGATCCTGCTGGTCGGTTCGCCCGAGGAATTTGCCTTGGTGTGCTTCGCCGGGGCGCTCGAGCTCGGCAATATCACCGATCTGGCCCGGTTGTTCGATGCCAGCGCGGCGGAAGATCTGGTTTCAGCCGCCAAAGCAGCAGCGGTCGACTTTCAAATCAGCCCTAATCCCAGCAACGGGGTGTTTACGCTGACCTATGACGATGAACAGGACGGGCCGACCCTGTTGAGTATAGCGGACCAGAATGGCCGACAGCTAAGCACGTTGCGACTTTCCGGGACGGCCACTCAACAGGTGGCACTACAGGATTTGCCGGCTGGTCTCTATTGGCTACAGTTAAAAACCGGGCAGGGAAAAATCGGGATTAAGCAGTTGCAGATTTTGAAGAATTGAAAAAATGCCGCCGCGCTTGGTGTTTTCACCATAGCCGTCAGGGTAAGCGGGCGATAGTATGTTTAGGTGTTGATTTACAATGTTTTGCGTCTATTTTTTTTCTTTCTTTGGGGCCATATAGGATTATCTGGTGCAAGATTTCTAAAAAGACTTGCCGGATGGCTTGGCATCCAAGTTGGATGGCCTGTCTTAGTTGGCAAAGTTTTTTTTAAATATCTTGTGCGCCTTCCATTCGCTCAACTCAAACTCTTGCTCCTCCCATAAATGGGCCTTGATCAGGTTCTGCAAATGACTGGACAGCAATACCGCCATGAGTTTGCCCATCAAATAACACTCAAAGCGATGAGGATTCATGCGTTGCACTTTGTCAAGTTCGAAGATTGATTTCCATGCTTTAAATATCAGCTCTATCTGCCAACGCAGCATATAGAACATTCGGATATGCTCAATGGGCAGCACCGATTGTGGCGCATTGGTAATAAAAATACTATATTGGCATAAGAACAAAGTCAATTCGGAACTAACCACTTTGTTGCTGGCCGCTTTTTGCAATATTTTGGCTCTCCGCTTTTTAGCCACTTCATCCGACACTTTTTCCACGTGGAGCCGAACGGGGATTTGACTATCCCCCAAGAACAGCCCTTCCATGACGGTGGCCTGCCCTATGCCTTGCAGTGCCGCTGGCAGGTCCAGCGCAACGAACGCCCCATCTACTTTGCGGCAGATCCGATTGGGCACCTTGTAACGAGTAATGAAATAAGCATTGGCCTGATGGATACGGCCAAAATGGTTGGTACTCCAAAATCCTAAATCCTTGATATATAGGCTGTCAGGCTCGATATCCTTCTCTATTGAGCCCAAATAGGCCGTGTCGTTCCGCTTGCCGCCCACCCACTCCACGCCCGTACACCGGCCACTCAACAACTCAAAAGAGTAGAAAATCTTGATGCCTGCCGCCGTGCCGCTCCCAGGGAACACATTCTTCAAAGTGTTGCCTAACTTAAAACTGCTGGCATCGCACAGGTGGATGGCCTTTAGGCCGCTGGCCAGGCCAACGGCCCCGTCCACGCGGGCATGCACACCG
>JAYUXG010000544.1:0-3128 GCA_043753125.1 Saprospirales bacterium
GCAGAGTAAAGTCTACAACTATCACGAGGGCAGCAAGCATTTCTACATCCGCGATGTCGACCATCCATTCCAGCAGACCAAGCCTTTCGACTGGATCCGCGGCTATCAGGTGGGCGGGCGCTCCCTGCTCTGGGGTAAGCAGACTTACCGCTGGAGCGACCTCGACTTTGAGGCCAACGGCAAGGACGGCTATGGCACCGATTGGCCGATTCGCTACGCCGACCTGGCCCCGTGGTACAGCTACGTGGAGAAATTCGCGGGCATCAGCGGCTCCAAGGAGAACATCCCCGTGCTGCCCGACAGCGAGTTCCTGCCGCCCATGGAGGTGAACATCCTGGAAAAACACGTTGCCCAACGCATCAAGGAACATTACAAAGGCGATCGACACATGATTATTGGGCGGGTAGCCCACCTCACCGTGCCGCACAATGGGCGCGGGTCTTGCCAGTACCGCAACCGCTGCGAACGGGGCTGCCCATACGGCGCGTATTTCAGCAGCAACTCGTCCACTCTGCCCGCCGCCAAGGCCACTGGCAACCTGACCATCCGCCCATTTTCTATTGTGCATTCCATTATCTATGACGAGTCCACTAAAAAGGCGACTGGCGTGAAGATCATCGATACCGAGACGATGCAGACCTATGATTACTACGCCAAGATCATTTTTTGCAACGCTTCCACGCTGGGTACGGCGGCTGTTTTGATGAACTCCATTTCCACGCGCTTTCCCAATGGCCTCGGCAACGACAGCGGGCAGCTCGGTCACAACCTGATGGATCACCACTACGGCGTAGGTGCCTACGCCGACACCGACGACTTCTCGGAATTCTACACCTACGGCAATCGCCCGAACGGCACCTACATTCCCCGCTTCCGCAACGTAAACGATAGCGACAAACGTGGCTACCTGCGTGGTTTCGGCTATCAGGGAGGTGCAAGTCGCGGACGCTCCAATAATGACGAAGGCATTGGAGCCACGCTCAAGGAAAACTTGAGCGAACCCGGCAAATGGAGCTTTGGCATCGGTTCGTGGGGCGAACACCTACCGTATTTTGAGAACAAAGCCACCTTGAATTTCAACAAAAAGGACAAATGGGGCCTGCCCACGCTGGATATTGACTGCGAATTCAAGCAAAATGAGCTCCTGATGCGCAAGGATATGGCCAATGATGCCGCCGAAATGCTGGAAGCGGCCGGGCTGAAAAACATCGGCACCTACGATTCTTCCCCTGCTCCGGGCTTCTGCATCCACGAAATGGGTACCGCCCGTATGGGCCGCGACCCGAAGACCTCGGTGCTGAATGGCTACAACCAAATACACACCTGCAAAAATGTGTTCATCAGCGACGGGGCCTGCATGGCCTCCAACGGCGTGGTAAATCCATCGTTGACTTACATGGCATTGACGGCACGGGCGGTGGATTTTGCGGTCGAGGAGCTGAAAAAAGGGAATTTATAAGCCCTATGCAACCTGGCAACTTCATCCATTTCGTACTATTTTTTTTGCGGTTGCCGACCAGCCACCATCAGTACAGCCAACGGTATGGGCGGATAGCTGCCGTCCTCCAACGTTTCCGTACGGCCCTGCTATTGATGGTTGGCTCTATACTGACTGGTACCATTGGCTATGTATTGATCGAAGGCTATCCCTGGCTGGATGCCTACTACATGGCTGTCATTACTCTGGCTTCCGTCGGGTTTGGCGAAGTGCATCCGCTCAGTACCGTCGGCAGAATATTTACCACATTACTTATTTTATTCAATATTGGCTTGTTTGCTTATGCCATTTCCACCATCACCAGTATTTTTGCCGAAGGAGGTTTTCAAAAATTAATCAGTGAATTTCGGATGAACCAGCGCATAGAACACCTTGAAAACCACACCATTGTGTGCGGCTACGGTCGCCACGGCAGCGAAGTGGCTTTGGAATTGACCAGGCAAAATATTCCCTTCGTCATTATTGAACACCAGGCGGAAAAAATAGAGCGGTTGCGCACGGAGACACCTTATCTGTACGTGGAAGGCGATGCTACGCATGATGAAGTACTCGCCGAGGCCAGTATTGAGCGGGCCACCGCCTTGATACTCACGCTGCCCGACGATGCCAGCAACCTCTTTATCACCCTCTCTGCCCGGCAGATCAGTTCTCGCCTACGCATTATCAGCCGGGCCAATGGGCCAGTGGACGAGCTGAAAATACGCCGCGCAGGTGCTGACGAAACCGTAGTACCGGAACGAATCGGCGGCTTTTATATGGCCGCTTTGGTGACAAAATCAGATCAGGTGGATTTTTCCAAGCTGTTTCCCAAAATAGGGGTCTAGCAAGGCGTATGGAGTAATGAAGTTATACGCCATCATTTACAAGTCGCGCAGCGTCTGCATGACCTTTTCAAAATACGGACGTAGCCCATCCGGCACATCGGTGAAGTCTTCGCTCCAGCGATACAAGTGCTTTTCTCCGTTTCTGGTGATTTCCAGCCGGTAACCGCCTTCGTCGTGGCAGCCAGGACAACCGAATACTGTTTCCGCAGTGTTGAGCAACAATTCAGCAGGCACCGACTCCAATAGGGATTTGGCAATTTGAAATTTTTCGTCGGCCAAGGGGGTCGTTTGAAAACCAATATTGGTGAGCGAACAATAATCGCAGGTGTCGGCAAATATCTGAGTGGTCGTGAGCTGATAATTTCGCGAACAATCGCCCGCGCACTCGGCATGACTAACGCCGAAAATGATTTGCTCCAAATCGGTAGTGGGCGAGACACAGTCACAAACGGTTTTTTGGCAAGCCAAAAGGCCCAACATCAAGGCAAGCGAAAGAAGAATTTTTGACATGGTAGAAGTCGTTTTTTCTACAAGACGCAGGCAGTTTGGGAATGGTTGGGGTACTGAATTGATTATTTGATAAACTGCCCACGCTGCGGATACGCAACGTGGGCAGTTTTCCTATCAACTTTTATAAACCTTCATCCACCGCATCACTAAAAACTATACCGCAAGCCCAACTGCAACTGCCAGCGCGAAGCCAAACTAAAATCGTTGACGAAAGTGGTCTGTAGGTTTGGATCGTAGAAAGTATAGGTCGGCTGTTGGTTAGCCACGGATACTGCCAATGGCTGCACCAAGCCAGT
>JAYUXG010000545.1:0-7658 GCA_043753125.1 Saprospirales bacterium
TGATCGCCAGATCAGTATCCTGCATGGGTACCGTGCCCAAGGCCAAATAATGTTCGGAAAAATCATCTACTACCCCCGCCAGATGATCGTTCAAAAAGCGCGACAGTTCCAGCCCATCGGCAGGCTTGGCCCAGTACGAAAACATCACTGGCACCGTGCACACCACCTGCACCGGCGTTCGGTAGCGGGCGTACTCTGTGACGCGCAGGGTTGGGTCCCAGCAGTTCTGTCCGATCTCCCGAAAAAACACGCCGCCCTTCATCATGTTGGCTACGCCTGCCCGGTGATGCTCCAAATGGATGAAATCCCCATACCCGAACTTCTCCGCGAAACGCGGCAGCCGCTCGGGCAGCAGGTGGGTGTGCATATCTATTTTTTGCATGGCGCGGAGATGGTGGTTTTTTTTGCTCAATTATATCTAGAGCAGATGATACAAAGGAACAGGTGAACAATAAATTAGCACAATGTTGCTTATCTGAGTTGTCATTCTGACGCTGGAAGGAATCTGACTAAGTGGTTGATTATCAATTACACCGGGGCGGATTCCTCCTGCCGTCGGAATGACATTCGGGGTGGTAGAAGTTCACAAGTTATTCTTTACACGTTCCGTGCTTGTCATGTCGAGCGCAGCCGAAATGTTTGCGTGTGTTCATTTCCATAGCTGTCCCGGTTTTGATCGGCACGACAGCGAGGGCTGGCATAGTCATGAGAATGAACCAATGTTTGCAAACGGCGTTTTTCCGGGGCTTGTCTGGCCCGCACCAACGGCCAACGGCCAAAAAATATTATGCACAAAAACTACGTCATCATCGGTGCCTCCAGCGGCATCGGCCTGGAAATTGCCCAACAATTGCAGGCCAGCGGGGCCAACATCTGGGCCTACAGTCGCCATTCGCTTCCGGTAGAGCTGGAGGGCTTGGCTTGGTCAGCTCTGGATGTGTTGCAACCAAACTTTCAATTGGAAAACCTGCCAGAAATGGTACATGGGTTGGTTTATTGCCCGGGCAGCATCCAGCTCAAGCCGTTTCAGCGAATCAGTGCCGAAGACCTGCGTAAAGAACTGGAAATCAATATAGTGGGAGCCTTTCGGGTAATGCAGCAGGTTTTTCCGGCCTTGAAAAGAAGTGGCACCGGGAGCGTGGTGCTATTTAGCACCGTGGCCGTACAGACCGGAATGCCTTTTCACGCTGGCATAGCGGCGGCGAAGGGAGCCATAGAAGGCTTGGTGCATGCCCTGGCCGCCGAATGGGCACCAGCAGTGCGCATCAACGCTATTGCCCCCTCTTTGACGGATACGCCTTTGGCTGCCCATCTATTGAATACGGAGGAAAAAAGACAAAATTCAGCGCAACGCCATCCACTCAAACGGGTCGGCACACCCGCCGATATGGCCCATGCGACCATCTTCCTGTTATCTGAACAGGCCTCTTTTATTACTGGTCAGATCTTGCCCGTGGATGGGGGGCTGGGAAACCTGAAGTAAATATGTCGAAAAAGGCCCGGCAGTCGTCAGGGCTTGCACCTGCGCTCTCAATTGGTTCTTCCGAATGCACAGGGGGAATTTCAAACATCAAACTGCTGGGCACTTGACAAGCAAGTTGCGCAAAGATAATGGCTATTTTGAAAAACAAAATTCCGTTGCGCCTGCATTTTTTTGCTTTAGGCCAAATATTTGCCGAAACTTCATCTTTTGTTAACAACTTCGTCGGCTTTTACCTGCTGTAATTTTGGGGAAAGCCGTACCTTTGCGGCTCATTTGGCGAAGGGCCTCCTTTTTTGAGAAAATTTGGCCGCTGCCGCGAAAAAACATCATAAATTCTTTGGCCACGGCCACACGCTCCCCCAGACCGAACATCATTTTATATGCAGAACATTCGCAACATTGCCATCATTGCCCACGTCGACCACGGCAAGACGACCCTCGTTGACAAACTCATTCACGCCTCCAAGCTGTTCAAGGAACACGAGGTGTCCGGCGACTTGATTTTGGACAGCAACGATCTGGAACGCGAGCGCGGCATCACGATCTTGGCCAAGAACGTGTCCATTACGTACAAAGGCTACAAGATCAACGTCATCGATACTCCGGGTCACTCCGATTTTGGCGGGGAAGTGGAGCGGGTGCTCAACATGGCCGATGGAGTGTTGCTGTTGGTAGATGCCTTTGAAGGCCCTATGCCACAGACGCGCTTTGTGTTGCAAAAAGCCCTGGAAATGGGCAAAAAGGTCATTGTGGTCATCAATAAGGTAGACAAGCCTAACTGTAGCCCCGATTGGGCGCACGAACAGGTATTTGACCTGATGTTTGCTCTGGACGCCAACGAAGACCAACTGGACTTCCCCGTTGTGTTTGGTTCCGCCAAGCAGGGCTGGATGGGCCACGATTGGAAGAAGCCTACTGAGGATTTGACGGTGTTGCTGGACGACATCATCAAGTACGTGCCGGAGCCAGAAGCCTTGGAAGGTACTCCGCAGATGCTGGTCACTTCGCTCGATTACTCCAACTATATTGGGCGGATCGCTGTGGGCCGCCTCACCCGGGGTACTTTGACCGCTGGCCAGCCCGTCTCGTTATGCAAAAAAGATGGGGTCATTCAAAAACACCGCATATCCAAGGTCTTTGTGTTTGAAGGATTGGGTAAAAAGGAAGTCCCCTCAGTGGATGCCGGTGACATCTGCGCCGTAGTAGGTGTGGAAGGCTTTGAGATTGGCGATACCATCGCTGATTATGAGAATCCAGAGGCACTACAGACCATTTCCATCGATGAGCCGACGATGAGCATGCTGTTCACCATCAACGACTCCCCGTTCTTTGGGCAGGAGGGCAAATTCGTAACCAGCCGCCACCTGCGCGATCGCTTGGAAAAAGAACTGGAGAAGAACCTGGCCATGCGCATGATGGAAACGGGTTCCGCAGATTCTTTCCTGGTGTTTGGCCGGGGCGTATTGCACTTGGCGATTCTGATTGAGACGATGCGCCGCGAAGGCTACGAACTCCAGATCGGTCAGCCACAAGTATTGATCAAAGAAATAAACGGCCAAAAGTGTGAACCCATCGAGGAACTCACCATTGACGTGCCGGAAGAGACCAGCGGTAAATGTATCGAATTCGTTACCCGTCGCAAGGGCGTGATGAAGAGCATGGAACCAAAAAATGACCGCTTTTTGTTGAAGTTTGACATTCCCTCGCGCGGTATTATCGGTCTGCGGAGCAATATCCTGACCGCTACGCAGGGCGAAGCAGTGATGACCCACCGCCTGATGGGCTACGAACCCTGGAAGGGCGACATCGCTGGTCGCCAGGTCGGTTCGCTGATCGTCATGGAAACGGGCACCGCGATCGCTTATTCCCTGGACAACCTGCAAGACCGCGGGGTGTTTTTTGTGGAGCCGGGCGAAGACATCTACGAGGGCCAGGTGATCGGGGAAAACAACCGCGTCGGTGACTTGGTGATCAACGTGACCAAGGCCAAAAAACTGACCAACCACCGTGCTTCCGGTTCGGATGACAAGGCTTCTTTGCCACCGCCGCGTCGCTTTAGCCTCGAAGAGGCCTTAGAGTACATTCAAGAAGACGAGTATGTGGAAGTAACCCCGAAGAGCATCCGTTTGCGTAAAGTGTACCTCAAGGATTTTGAGCGCAAGAAATCCGCACAGAAGGGTGGCATGGCGATGGCGTAAAAAATATTCTTTCGCTTACCGATAAATTCTATTTTTGCAGCCATTTTTGGGAGCCTTGCTCTCGAAAATGGCTGTAATCGCTCTATTTTAACGGGTTTACACCATAAAACCGGTTACTTTCCTAAAAATATGCGCACCAAACTCTCCCAGTTCAATTTCAATCTGCCCAAAGAACTTATCGCCCAATATCCCAGCGAAGAGCGCGACCACAGCCGCCTGATGGTGCTGCACCGTGCCACCGGCAAGATTGAACACAAGGTTTTCAAGGATATTCTTGGCTACTTCGGCGATGGAGACGCCATGATCTTCAACAACACCAAGGTGTTTCCGGCCCGCCTGTTTGGTCAAAAGGAAAAGACCGGCGCGAAGATCGAAGTGTTTTTGCTGCGCGAACTCAACCACGATGCCCGGCTGTGGGACGTGCTGGTGGACCCGGCCCGTAAAATCCGGGTAGGTAACAAGCTTTATTTTGAGGACGACCAAGGCAATGATGCGCTCGTGGCCGAAGTGGTGGACAATACTACCTCCCGGGGACGCACCATCCGCTTTCTATTTGAAGGTACCGAGGACGAGTTTCAGAACGAGTTGCTCAAGTTGGGCAATACACCGCTGCCCAAGTACATTGAGCGGGAGCCGGAGGCCATTGACCGCGAACGCTACCAGACTATCTACGCCAAAGAATTAGGGGCCGTGGCCGCCCCGACCGCCGGGCTGCACTTCAGCCGTGAGCTGATGAAACGCCTGGAACTGAAAGGCATAACCTTCGCAGAACTTACCCTGCACATTGGTTTGGGCACCTTCCGCACCATTGATGTAGAGGATCTGTCCAAGCATAAGATGGAGGCCGAGTATTTCCGCATTGACGCCAAAGCCTCCGAGACGGTGAACAAGGCCATGCACAATCACAAAAAAGTATGCGCGGTAGGCACCACGGTGATGCGTTCCATTGAGACGGCGGTATCGGCGGAGCAAATCCTAAAACCGGTGGAAGGTTGGACGAACAAGTTTATCTATCCGCCCTACGATTTCAGCATTGCCAATAGCATGGTCACCAACTTTCACCTGCCCAAATCCAGCCTGCTGATTATGGTCTCCGCTTTCGGCGGTTTTGACCTCACTATGGAGGCCTATAACGAAGCAGTGAAAGAAAAATACCGTTTTTACAGCTACGGCGACGCCATGCTCATTTTATAAAAACCGTAAAAATTATTTGCTGTAAAACTCGTTAGGCAGCAACCAAGTGTCTGCAACCCTGTTCTTTACCACCTGAACCTTTCAACGAAACGAAATTTTACGCTTATGTATTGGACACTTGAACTTGCCTCCCACTTGGAAGAAGCACCGTGGCCGGCCACCAAAGATGAACTTATTGACTATGCGATCCGCTCCGGTTCGCCCCCGGAAGTAATCGACAATCTGGAAGAGCTGGACGATGACGGCGAGCTCTACGAAAGCATCGAGGACATCTGGCCGGACTACCCGCGCCACGACGACTTCTTTTTCAACGAAGATGAGTACTGACGATATTCTTTGGGCAAGGCGAAGATTTGAAATACACCCTATGAGCCACTCCGAATTTTCGGGGTGGCTCATTTTGTTTTTAGACAAGTTTTCCACTTTTCTCCACTTAATTTATCTCCAAATGAATTTCTTGCTGACAATAGGGGTTTTAACTCCCTCATAAGCCCATTATTAGACTGGGTTTTCCTTTCCTACCATTCGCTTTCCACCATTTTTGATAAGTTAGGCATAGTAAATTCAATTTCCGATAATTTTATTTATTTCATAATAAATTGATATACAATTATTTATAAAAAAGTGTCAAAAAAATTTGACTAAAAAGCGATTAAAAATATTGCTTTGTGGGAAAATGTGGGAAAAGTAACTATATTTGTGGCGGTGAATGTCCAGTATGATCCCACATTGCGCTGGACAGCCCATCAAGCAGAAATAATTTAGTCCCACACCGTAATGCAACTCATTGGCGAATATCCAGTCGCTCTTGACAACAAGGGTCGCTTGCGCCTACCTACCGCGCTCCTGCGCCAGCTCTCCGCTCCGGCGGCAGCAGATGGCGAACGGGGCGGTTATGAGTTTGTGGTCAACCGGGGTTTCGAGCCGTGTCTGACGCTCTACCCGAAACCGGTCTGGGACGCTATTACTGCCAAATTGGGTCGCCTCAACCGTTTCAACGACCGCAACCGCGCCTTCATCCGCTCTTTCTATCTGGGGGCATATCCCATCACTACCGATAGCGCGGATCGGATTCTACTACAAAAACCTTTGCTGGATTATGCGGGCCTCTCCGACGAGGCCATCTTGGTCGCTATGGACGACCGCATCGAAATATGGTCGCCGACGCAGCACCAAGCGGTGGCGGCTATGGACCCCAACGGCTTCGCCGATCTTGCCAACCAGGTCATGGGTGGCGGCGACGAAGGAGTGGGGGAGACGCTGGATGACTTTAAATAATTCAAAAAAATGTACCATGCCCCCGTCCTGCTCACCGAAGCCGTCACCGGCCTCCGCATTCGCCCCGAAGGGACGTACGTGGATGCCACGTTTGGCGGCGGCGGACACGCCGGGGAGATACTAAAACAACTGCGCGGCAAAGGTCGCCTGTTTGCCTTTGACCAGGATGAGGATGCGCAACACAATGCGGAACAGCCGGAATTTGCCGGAAAGGCTGCCTTTCAGTTCGTACACTCCAACTTTCGGTTTTTGAAACGCCAACTGCGTGCCGAAGTAGTACGGCCCAACACGGTGGACGGCATTCTCGCCGACCTCGGCGTGAGCAGCCACCAACTGGACACCGCCGACCGTGGATTCAGTTACCGCTTTGAGGCCGAATTGGATATGCGTATGAACACGCTGGATGGACAGACGGCAGCGGACGTATTGAACGCCTACACAGCGGAGGAACTGCAACGCGTCTTTAGCGAATATGGGGAATTACGCAACGCCCGCACCCTTGCCCTGGCCTGTGTGCAGACCCGCAGCCAACGCCCCTTCCGCACCACTGGCGAACTGGTAGAATTGTGTGAAAAGAACCTGCTGGGCGAGCGTTGGCGCTATCTCTCGCAGGTGTTCCAGGCCCTGCGGATGGAAGTGAACGAAGAGATCGGGGCATTGCAGGATTTTTTGGCCGACGCACTTGAGATGCTGGCTCCGGGCGGGCGATTGGCAGTCATTACTTTTCACTCCATTGAGGATCGGATCGTAAAAAACTACCTGAAGACTGGGCGACCGGATGGTGTGGTGCAACAGGATTTTTATGGAAATATCGAGCGGCCATTTGAGGTGATTACCAAAAAGCCCATCGAAGCAAGTAGCGAAGAAATACAGCAGAATACACGGGCGCGGAGTGCGCGGTTAAGGGTAGCAGAGAAAAGAATAATGAATGATGAATGATGAATGGCTCCGCTATAAATGTGCTGTCCATGTTGCAGAACACGCCGCTTTTTGTCATCCCGATGAAAAATCGGGATGACAAAAAGCGACTTGTTCCCCATTATTGACGGATTCTTACAACCAGCAATTTACTAGAAAATGGCCAATAAACTGCTCAACGCATTGAACGTTAGTCAACACACGACCAATCTCGTGTTCGACAACTTCTCTTACATCATGTTCTTGGGCGGACTGGGCATTTTGTATATTGCCAATGCCCACTTTGCAGAAAAGGGTGTACGCGAAATACAACGTCTGCAAAAAGAAATAAAAGAATTAAAATGGGAATACACCTCCATAAAAAGTGAAACGATGTACAAGTCCATGCAATCGCAAGTAGATGAAAGCTTGGAACCCGTCGGTTTGAATTTGGAGAATAAAGGCCCGAAAGTCATTATTGTTAAATAAATAAAATAACTATGAACTATGATGTATAAACGATGAACACCGATTAAAATAGTTCATAGTTCATAGTTCATAGTTCATAGTTCATAGTTCATAGTTCATAGTTCATAGTTCATAGTTCA
>JAYUXG010000546.1:0-7647 GCA_043753125.1 Saprospirales bacterium
AGGTCTTTGTGCCAATTGGCGGCATCCATGGTGAGCAGCACGAACACCAGGTCGTTGGGGCCGTAGTGGTGCAGCTCGGAGCCGTCAGCCAGCAGGTCGGGCAGGTTTTTCTGCAATAAGGAGGCCTGGGCGTTGAATTTGGGGAAGAAGCGGGTGAACAGGGCTTTCCGCACGTTGACCTGGTAGAGCAGGGGGTGGCGGTGCACTTCGGGTTTCAGGCGGGCGAATTTGATCTGGATGCCAGGGTCATACTCGCCGTTTTCCCAGTTTTCCAGAAAGTTGCCCTGCCGGTAGCCGAGGGCGGCGAACAGGCTGCCGTGTTCCTGCCGGGCATCGCCGTAGAGGTAGTAGAAGTGCAATTTTTCGCCGACGTGGTCGAAGTAAGTCAGCTCGAACTGGTCGCGCTGGTCGAAGCGGTCGCAGGTGAATGCATGGAAGGACGGCAGAGCCACGTGCAGGGCCAGCTGCTGGCGGAGCCGTCCGTGGAGGTCGCTCTCGGCCAGGCGGTTGATGAGCCAGAGCAGTGCATGGCCTACGTTGGCAAAACTATGGCCTTTTTCCTGGAAATCGATCAGGTTGAGGTTGCGGGCGCGTTGGGCATCGCGGTAGCGGTGTTCCAGCAGGACGAGGTCGTCGTAAAGTTCGCAGTCCGTCCGCAGCATATTTTCCCGCAAACGAACGAACACCTCGTCGCAGCGATCATCGGCGATGAGTTGTTTCAATTCATGTTTCAGGGCATCGAGCATAGAGCGAGCGGCGCAAAATAATTTGACCCGACAAAAAAAGGCAATATTTTGCAATTGTGCTGTGCTGCGCAGAGAGTAGGCCCTGATTTTATGTGATGACCGCTTTGGGTCTAGATGATCGCATGGCCCGAGGGATCGGGCAAATCGGGCAGGTCGGGCAGTTTTTCCACAAACTTTTCTCGCTCGCCGATGATTTCGACCAGTCGGCGGATGGTCTTGCGGCGGATTTGGCGTTCGAGGTCCTTGTTGGGCTGTTTTAGGATGTACTGAAATTTCAGGGCCACGCTGTCCTTACGCACGTCCGCCACGCGCAGGTAGTAGCTGTCAGGCTTGATGAGCTCAATGAACGGGCTGAGTGCTTCGATCAATTGTTGTTCGAGCTGCTCCACGCTCATCAGGTATTTCATGTAAATCTCGAAATCGATGCTCGTGCGCTTGATCTCGCGCTTGGTATAATTGACTACCTCGGCGGCCAGCACCACGTTGTTGGGGATGTAGATTACGTCGTCGTCGTCATTTTGAATATGCAGGCTGGAGAGCGTGATGTCGGTGATCTTGCCCCGGTGCTGCCCAATGCTCACGTTGTCACCGATGGTGAGCTGGCCCGAAAAAGTAATGATCATGCCGTTGATCATGTTGGAAATATAATCCTTCGACAGAATGGCAAGACCGGCAAAAATGATGGACAACGAGGTAAACAGTTCCTTCACATCGATTCGGAACAGCGAAAGCAGCCCAATAATCAACCCAATTGCCAATAAAACGCTGTAAATTAGCCGAATACCAATCGTGAAGTTATCGTCCGCCCAGATTTTGTGCCGTCGCCGATAGATTTTGATGGTGAAGAACTGGACGAAATCGAGGAACATCAGAAATATGGCGATGCTCAGCAGTGCATCGATATAATAGGCCAGCGCGGTGCGGTACTTGAAGCCAGTGTACCAATGGGAAATATCCCATTCGCCTAACCGAACCATGATCAGGGTGACGAAAACACCGAGTTTTAAAAGCAGGATAAAGTATTTCATAAATACCGTTTTTCAGCCGACAAAAGTCGCAGAAAAGAAATGCGGAGGAAACGCAGTCTGGCCGTTCTATAAGAACAACTGCTGCATCTCCTCCGCATTCGAAGGCAAAAAAGCGGAAAAATATTGTGCCGTAGTGAGGAGGCTATCTAACAACCTTCATCCCATTACTTCATTCAAGGAATGCAAGGGCAGGTCGAAAGCGTTAGCCACGCCCGCATAGACCACCTTGCCTTGTACCACGTTGAGGCCAAGCTTGAGCTCGATATTATCAGCGCAGGCCTTTTTCCAGCCTTTTTGGGCCAGTTGGATGGCGTAGGGTAAGGTCGCGTTGGTCAAGGCCACGGTCGAGGTAAAGGGCACCGCGCCGGGCATATTAGCCACGCAATAATGCACCACATCGTCGATGATGAAAGTTGGGTTTTCGTGGGTAGTTGGGCGGGTAGTCTCCATACAGCCGCCCTGATCCACCGCCACGTCCACGACGACGGTGCCGGGGCGCATTAGTTTGAGCATTTCGCGGGTGATCAGGTTGGGGGCTTTCGCGCCGGGGATCAGCACCGCACCCACGATGAGGTCGTGGGTCTGAATGAGTTTGCGGATGTTGTATTCGTTGGAGTACATGGTGATCACGTTGGCCGGCATGAACTCGCTGAGGTGGCGCAGGCGCGGCAGGCTTACGTCCAGGATGGTCACTTGGGCACCAAGGCCAGCGGCCATTTTTGCGGCCTGCGTACCGACAATGCCACCGCCGATGACCAGCACCTTACCGGGGGCCACGCCAGGCACACCGCCCAGCAGTACGCCACGGCCTTTGGCGGGCTTTTCCAGGTACTTGGCCCCTTCCTGGATGGCCATGCGGCCCGCCACCTCGGACATCGGGATGAGCAGCGGCAACTGACGGTCTTTGGTCTCCACGGTCTCGTAAGCCAGACAGATGGCCCCGCTCGCCAGCATGGCATCGGTCAGTTCGCGGCTGGAGGCAAAGTGAAAGTAGGTGAAAATCAATTGATTGGCGCGACAACGTGGATATTCCTCGGCGATAGGCTCCTTCACCTTCATGATCATATCGCTCTTGGCCCAGACCTCGTCGGCGGTGTCCAATATTTCGGCACCGTTCTCGCGGTATTCGTCGTCGCTGAAGCCGCTGCTTTCGCCAGCGGAGGCTTGCACATACACGTGGTGGTCGCGGCGGGTGAGCTCCAGCGCGCCGGCCGGGGTGAGCGCGACCCGATTCTCGCTGCTCTTTATTTCTTTTGGTACGCCAATGATCATGTCGGTCTGCTTTTATTGGTTAAAAATGTGTTGTTGAAAAGGCGGGCAAAGGTAGATAAACGCCTAACTACTGGATATTTTTAGACTTTCCATGTTTTGGAAATATAGAAAGTCTTGGAGCAGAAGCAGCCGACTGGGCATAAAAAAAGCGCGAGTCTTTACCCGCGCTCCGAATTTTTTTCAATTCTAGAAACAATACTTACACACGATATACAGTAAGCCGAAAATCGTGCCAGTTTTTTAATTTAGGAAAAAATCTTCCCGATACATCGGAATAAGAGCCTGTGTACGGGCTAATTGGAACATCTGGCGAACGGCAGCACGGCCTATTTCCCCCAACTCCACGGTGTAGTGCGACACGTACAGGTCAATGTGGGCCTGCATCACCGCCTCCTCCATCGCCTGAGCATGGGCGCGGACGAAAGGCATGGCCTCTCCCGGATGCTCAAAAGCATAGTCCACACTGCGGCGCAACACGCGGTTCACGCGCTGCTGCACTTCCTCTGGCAAGTCTCGATGCACGACAATACCGCCTAAGGGAATAGGGAGACCAGTAGTAATTTCCCAATATTCTCCCAAGTCTAGTAATTTGACCAATCCTTTCGCGGCATAGGTGAAGCGATTTTCATGAATGATCAACCCGGCATCGGCTTCGCCGGACAGTACTGCTGTTTCTATGGCTGAAAATAGGGTCTCTCGCTTGTTCCGGGCGGCAGGATAGGCGAGGCTGAGCAAAAAATTGGCGGTGGTCATCTGGCCGGGGATGGCGATCCGAGCGGCATCGATGGCGGCGGCATCCAGCGGGATTTTGGCAATGAGCAGCGGGCCGCAGCCGTTGCCCAACGCACTGCCCGCATCCAGTAGGGCGTAGCGATCAGTGAGGTGGGCAAAAGCATAGTAACTCAGTTTTGTTATGGCGATGTCGCCCGCAAAAGCGCGTTGGTTGAGGGCTTCTACGTCTTCTATAACGGGCAAAAACGTCAACCCCTCGGTGTCCACCAGGCCGTGTAGCAGCGCGTTGAAGATGAAGGTATCGTTGGGGCAGGGGGAAAAGCCGAGGGAGAGCTGCACAGAAATATAATTATGAATGATGAATTATAAATGATGACCGATGAGCACATACCCGTCCTTTGCTGTCTGTGTCGAAAAATGCTAATTATCAACCTTCTCTTGCCGAAAACCAAAGGCTGAAAGAAGGTGCATAAACCTGCATCAACCATTTTAAATGGCAACCTTTGCCTAATGGAGCCAACGATTATTTACGAAGATAACCATTTGCTGGCTATCAACAAGCCAGCGGGCTGGCTGGTTCAGGGTGACCGCACTGGCGACCCCACGTTGACGGACTGGGGCAAGGAATATTTGAAGGAAAAGTACGCCAAGCCGGGAGCGGTGTTTTTGACGCCAGCACATCGGCTGGACCGGCCAGTGAGCGGAGCGGTGCTGTTTGCCCGCACCGACAAGGCCCTGAGCCGCCTGACGGCCCTGTTCCGTGACCGGGCCGTGCAAAAGACGTATTTGGCATTGGTGTTAGAGGCCCCAGACCAGCCCACTGGCACACTCCATCACTACTTGTGGAAAGACGAACAGCACAATATCGTACACATTTCCCCCCGGCCCAGCCAAAATACCAAAGAGAGCATTACTCATTACGAGTGGGTAGGACAATTTGGCCAATTACACTTGCTGCGGGTGAATCCATACACGGGGCGGCCCCACCAAATCCGGGTACAGTTGGCGGCGATGGGCTGCCCTATTCTTGGCGATCTGAAGTATGGTGCCCCTACCCCACTGTCCGATGGGTCCATCGCACTGCATAGTCGGAGCATTGAACTGGTGCATCCGGTACAGTTGGTGCCTTTATTGATCGAGGCACCTTTGCCAGACAAAAGTTGGTGGGAGGTCCACGATGGACGGTAGTGGGAGGTCCACGGTGGACGGTAGATGGTGGACGACACGAACCGTCCACTGTAGAACCGTCCACCGTTACAAAAAAAGCCTCTCCGATGGCTAACACCGGGAGGCTCCGAAAACAATAAACAGCAGGATAATCTTTTTTTACAGTAGACGGCTAACGGTGGACGGCGCGAACCGTCGACCGTCTATCGTTCACCGTTACACGTTGCTGATCTTGCGCACGACTTTGTACAGCCGGGTGGTCTCGTTCACTTCTTCCTCGAAGGGATCATTATCGAAGTAGTTGGCAGAAATCAGTTTAAAACGGGTAATGCGGCCACGGTTGTTGAACACTTTCTGCACGTATTTCACCCAGACGTTGCCGTTGCTGCGTACCGCATAGATTTCATTGTCGCGGATGTCGTTGAGGTTGTCCACCGATTTGCAGACCACGATGTCGCTGTGTTTGATGACCGGATCCATGGAGTTACCTTCAATCTGGAAGGCCACCAAGCCGGTACCGCTCACCCCAGGGATGGAGAAAAAGGAATTATCCTCCTGACTCTCTGCGCCAATGGTACCGCCCGCGAAAGCGCGGATAGAAGTGAACAAAATATTGCCGTTGCCGGTGGACATGGACTTATTGCTGGTCAGCGTATTGCCTGGTGCCTCAAAACCAAAGGGATTGCCGATGCCGTGGAGTAGCCACGACTCGTTGATCTCGTAGGTACGGCAAAAGGACTGGGCTTGGCCATAGTCGATGACGCGCTTGCTGGTAGGATTGAGAAAAGCGCGGATGATGTGTCCGTAAGCCTTGTTGCCCAGCACTTTATCGGCCACGTCGCCGACTCCTTTACCACCCCGGTCGTTTTTAACAATGGCCCCGCGGTCTTCCAGCATTTTGAAGGCTTCGACGAAGCGGCTGTTCAGGTGCATTCTATCTTCCTTAATCATAAGGCTGGAAGTTTTTCCCCGATTTTAATCGGGATAAAATGAAATTTTTGAATGTTCCACGTCCGGCAAAGAGTTTCCTACCGTTCGTGTCTTTCGATGGTGCAAATTTGAAACAAAGAGTTTTAATAAACAATAAATGTCAAAGTTTTTTTTCCACATTATGCCCTTTTTTTTCAATGGACTATATTGTGTATTGATAATCAGGCGTTTGCGACCTAATGCCATTGGCGAAAAATAAAACAAACCGATCTTGAGCAGCCGTCAAAATTGGTACGGCAGTGCATTTGTCAAATATTCATACTTTTGTGGTCATGGGTATTGTAATTTCTCTTCTCAATCATAAAGGCGGGGTCGGCAAAACGACAAGCACGATCAATATCGGGGCCGGGCTGGTGGAACTGGGCAAGCGGGTGCTGCTGATCGACCTGGACCCGCAGGCCAACCTGACGATTTCGCTCGGCATACCGCGTCAGAAGTTCACCATCTACGAAGCCCTGCGTGGCGAGGGCGATCTGGTGCCGTACACCCACAAACCGAACTTGGACGTGGTGACCTCCTCGCTCGACTTGTCGGGGGCGGAAATGGAGCTCATCAATGAGGCAGGGCGCGAGTACATTTTGCGCGAACTGATCAACCAGGTGTCTGACGACTACGACTACATATTGTTGGATTGTCCGCCTTCGCTGGGCCTGCTAACACTGAACGCACTGACCAGCAGCCGCTACGTGGTGATCCCGCTCCAGGCGGAATTCCTGGCGGTGCAAGGCCTGGCCAAAATCAAGCAGGTGATCGATAAGGTGCGGATGCGCCTGAACAAGCAACTGGAGATGAGCGGCGTGGTAGCTACGATGTACGACAGCCGCCGGGTACTCAACCGCGATGTGGTGGACACGATCCACAAATATTTCGGCGATAAGGTATTTAAAACCTACATTCGCGATACGGTGGCCCTCGCGGAGGCCCCCGCCCAGCGCAAGGATATTTTTCAGTACAACCACAAGTCGAACGGTGCGATTGATTATTTGGAATTGAGTAAGGAAGTCCTTGCGCGCACCTCTAAAGAGTTATGAGTTATGAGTTATGAGTTATGGCCCATCCGCAACTCATAAATCATAACTTATAACTCATAACTCTACCTTTGTTATGGGCAAAAAGCGTTTTTCAGAGGGGCTGGACGACCTCTTCAAAGAACAGCCAACGGAGCAGGCCAGCCGTGCTCCAGCACGGTCGTCGCCTGCTCCAGAGCGCAAGGGCGCACCCAAGAACTTCATGCTCGGGCTGGACGCGCTGTTGCAGGAGGCGTTGGAGGAAAGCCTGGAAAAATATGAGTCCAACCAACCGGACTCGACCACGCCCAGTGCCAAAAAGAAGACTGCCCCGTCCGGTTTTTTTCGCGACGACCACCTCACCGGTTTGGATGCCCTGATTCGCCAAACAATTGATGTACAAGAGATTAATGCTGATGAGACCACCGGCAAACGCCGCCTCACGGTGGCCGTGGACAAGACCAAGGTGGAAAAACTAAAGACCATCGCCCGCCTTGAAAATGCTTATTTGAAAGACCTGCTCGTTACGCTTATCGATGGCTACATCAGCGAATACACCCACCAAAAAGGCATCCATCTTTAATATAATTATGAATGATGAATGATGCCCCGCTTAGTTCCCATTCATCATTTATAATTCATCATTCATAATTACTTTGCAGGATTTTCGCCTCTTTTACAACCAAAGCATCCATCCCGAGTTGC
>JAYUXG010000547.1:0-7629 GCA_043753125.1 Saprospirales bacterium
CACCAATGGATGTAAATATGATTCAGCGGACCAGCCGGGGGCAAAACTGGAACTCTACTATAATGAAATGCTGTACACCAACAACATCATTTTGCTCAGCAACCCACAGAAAGGGTTGCTGTTCAGCACTTTGGACAATCCCAACTTCATCGTTACGGAGGATGTGCGCCTGGTCGGCCAGACTAAAACCTGGTTTGCCCTGATGCAGCAAAAATCCACCAAAATCAGCATCGAAGGGGAGCGCGAGCGGGGTGTCTATTTTCAGTCGCTGCTGGATCGCATCGGCCAGCGGCGGTGATACACGGCGTTATAATACCAGCCAAATGTTTGTTGGAAGAGCAATTATTAGGTATCATTGCAGCATTTTTCTTTTAATCAGGTTTACCGTTCTGTTTGCCGCAGGAGCGTACTCCGGGTTCCCTGGTTTTTTGCGCAAGCATGGACGAAATCCATCCCGTCTATATGCGATTTTCCATTTTCTTCCCCGCCCTGCTTTGCTTTGCGGTCCTCCTGCCGCTCCAACCAGCCTTCTGCCAAACCCCCACTGTTGCGCCGGTAGCCGTGGATGCCCGCCAGTCCCGCCACGTCATTGTACTGCCATCTCCCCAGCCTACGCTGCGCATCCATAACCTATTGCCCGGCAAACAGTATACCTTGTTTCTGCCCAATGACGAGCACGGAAATGGGTGTGCCCCCACGGCTAACGCATTGGCACTGGGCACGCAGCAAGGAGCATTCGATCTGGCAACCCGGTCATTGAAATTTACTCCCTCCGCCTCCCTCCTGGATTTTCAGCTGGACTACTCCTGCGATTGGGACAGCAACCACCCACCAACCTGTTTTGTGAGTGTAGTCTGTGAAAGTTGTGCGCGTAAGACGTTGCAGGACGTACAGCAGGATATGGGTGCCTTGACCGTCGCCAAGGGCTTTCCCGCCGAAGAACTGGTGCGGAACGTGCTGGTGGGCGGGGATTGTTTTGATTTGGCGAACGTGACCTTTTCCGGCCACCCCGAACAGATTGGCACTTTTTCCAACGGCTCGACCACCATCGGCTTTAACAACGGCATCATCATGGCTACTGGCGACATCAGTGTGGCGACCGGCCCCAATACGGTGGACAACGCCGACATCGGCTACGACGACGCTACACCGGATACCGACCTGGCTACCCTGACCACTGGTGCCACCTACGATATGGCGGACCTGGAATTTGATTTCGTCCCCACCCGGACACCGGTATCCTTTGAATTTGTGTTCGCTTCCGAGGAGTATTGTGAATACGTCAACAGCCCTTTCAATGACGTGTTTGGGTTTTTTATTTCTGGTCCGGGCATCATTGGGAATGGCAATATTGCGCTGCTCCCCTTCGCTGGTGACCCGGTAGCCATCAATAACGTCAATTACCTGACCAACCCGGAATTTTTCATCAACAATACACCGGGGAATGGGAACCTGTGCGACCAGCTCCCGGCTGAATCCATGGCCGTAGAAGAAATACAGTTTGACGGTTTCACTACGGGAATGGTCGCTACGGCCAATGTGGTACCCTGCCAAACCTACCATATTAAGTTGAAAATTGCCGATGTCAATGATGGCATTTTTAATTCGGCGGTATTTTTAAAGGCCAATTCGTTTTATGCGGGGGGTAATACAGCGGTTAGTTTTGTCGTCAATAATAGTCCAACTGATGACCAAGCCTATGAGGGCTGTGGCACGGCGCAATTGGTCTTTGACCGCGTGGGGGCCAGTCCCGATGCCGACTTGAGCGTCCAATACACGATCAGTGGTACGGCCACCTCCGGCCTCGATTATATCCCTATTCCGGCCAGCGTCGTCATCCCGGCTGGCCAGGACAAGCTGACCCTGCCCATCACCATCCTCACCGATGCGCTGTCGGAAGGCCAAGAAACTTTTATTATTACCCTGAGCAATCCCTGCTCCTGCGTGCGGCCACAGCAAACCCTGTACCTCCGGGACTTGCCGGGGTTACAACTCACTGGCGATACCATTGCGGTATGCGGTTCGGGCATCGGCACCGTTGGCGTGACTACTTCCAACGGGGTGGGGCCATTCACCTATGCTTGGAGCAACGGGACTACCAATGCCAGCCTGTCCATTTCCGCAGGAGTCTCCACGAATTATAAGGTGACGGTGACGGATGCCTGTGGTAAGAGCAATGTAGCAACTGCCCGGATCGAAGTCCGTCCATTGCCCTTGGCGCAACTGCTGTTGCCTGCGCCCCAACTGTGTCCCGGCCAAGAGAGTCAGCTGTTCGTCAACTTCACCGGCACTGGGCCATACGATTTGCAATATACCCTCAACAATATCCAGCAGCCACCAATCGCTGGCATCACCAGCAATCCCTACGCCTTGATTATCAATCAGTCGGGCCTGTACCAGGTGAGCAGTGTCACAGACGGGGTAGGATGCGTTGGGCCGGGGCAGGGGTCGTTGTTGTTGTTACCGTCTTCTTTGCAGTTGACCGGCCTGGCCCATCCCGTGCGGTGTACGGGTCAGGCCAATGGCAGCATCGCTACCATAGTAACTGGTGGCCAGGCACCTTACACCTATGCCTGGACTGGTCCACAAACCGTCCCGGCCAGCGCATCCCCGACCAACCTAATGGCTGGGCAGTACACGGTGACCGTCGCTGATGGAGCAGGTTGTACCAAGACGCAAATCTTTCTTGTCAGCGACCTTACCCCACTGACACCAAATGTGGCCAATGTTATTCCACCAAACTGTTACAACGCCAATGGCGGCAGCATTGCGCTGGCCATAGCCGGAGGCGTACCGAACTACAGCTATCAATGGTCGAACGGCTCTCTACTGCAAAGCCCACAAAACCTCAGCATTGGCACCTATACCGTCACCGTCACCGACGGGGCAGGCTGTACCAAGACCGCCTCTATTACCTTAGCTGGCAACTTTACGCCGCCACTGGCCAACGCGACCGCTCCCGGCACCTTGAGTTGCAGCCATACCTCCCTCCAGTTAGACGGTACGGGTTCCAGTACCGGGACGGGCCACACGTATCAATGGACCACGGTAGCCACCGGCAACATCGTCAGCATGGCCACAACATTGATGCCCACCGTCAATCAGGTCGGCACCTACAAACTGGTGGTGACCAACACCACAAACGGCTGTACCGCTGCTGCGTCGGTGCAGGTGTCCTCGTCGGTGGCCTATCCCACGGCCAATGCTGGTCCCGATCAAGTGTTGACTTGTGCCATTACTAATCTGCATCTAAGTGGTTCCGGCTCCTCTTCGGAACCCAACTTCCTTTATAGCTGGACGGCTACCCAGGGCGGCAGCATTTTAAGCGGAGCCAACGAGCCAAACCCGTTGATCGGCACACCGGGGCAGTACACAATGGTCGTCACCAACCCTGGCAATGGCTGCACCACTGCGGACAATGTATTCGTCAGTAATAACCTGACCTCGCCCACGTCCATTATTAGCTCGCCCCCCCTGCTCACTTGCATCAACATCACGGCGACCTTGAGTGGCCTGGCTTCGCTGCCTGCCAACAACATCACTTACCAATGGCTGACGACCAATGGCAACATCCAGTCGGGGCAGGCTTATGCCACTGCCATAGTGACCGAAGCGGGCCAATACACGCTGGTCGTGACCAATATCGCCAATGGGTGCACTCACGCCAGTACCGTAACTGTTGGTCCAGACAACTCTGTGCCGGTCGCCAACGCAGTAGTCAGCACTAGCTTGGATTGCACGACCACCCAGCTGACCATCAACGGTGCGGGGTCTTCCTTTGGCAGTAATTTTGATCTGCAATGGTCTTCCAGCACGGGCAGCGGATTTGTGTCGGGGCAAAACACGCTTACCCCCTTAGTAAATGCGCCCGCCACTTACACCTTGCTTATTACCGACCTACATAGCCAATGTACGTCCTCGGCCACCGTAGTCATTGGGCAGAACGTACAGCCTCCACCCGCCAACGCCGGTTCTTCCGCCACGCTCACCTGCACCCTTCCTACACTAACCATTGGTGATGACGACGTGCTGTTGGCTCCCCATTTAGTATACTACTGGACCAGTCTGAGCGGCAATATTATCGGTGGCGTAAATACCCCTGTTGCCACCGTCAATCAACCGGGCAACTACCATTTGTTGGTCACCAATACCGCCAATGGTTGCTCTAGTGTTGATTCGGTCGTAGTCAGCCAAAATATTGCCAAGCCGATGGCCAGCGTTGCACCCGGCGGGGAGCTGGCTTGCATGACCCCTACGCTACAGCTCAACGGCAATGGATCCAGCACAGGTGCTGCTTTCAGTTATAACTGGACTTCCAGTACGGGCGGTGGCATCGGCGCAGGCAGTACCACCCTCCTACCTACCGTGACCGCCGCCGGCATCTACACGCTGGTGGTCACCAACGCCGCCAACGGTTGCACCGCTTCCGCCTCGGCCACGGTTACTACCAACGCCAACTTACCCATTGCCTTCGTGGTGCCCTCGGGCATATTGACGTGTACCGTTTCGCAGATCACCTTGGCCGCTACCGGCTCTTCTATCGGCCCAAATTTCAGCTACAACTGGGGTACCGTGACTGGGTCGATCTTGAGCGGACAAAGCACGCCGGTGATTACTATTGGCTTGGCCGCGACTTATACCTTAATTGTTACCAATGCCAGTAACCAGTGTTCCGCCACGTTTGCCGTAGTCGTGGCCGCCAATTTGGTGCCGCCAGTGGCCGAGGCTGGCCCAATGCAAACCCTCCTTTGCACTACGCCAAGCTTGCAACTGAATGGACTGGGTTCCAGCACTGGCACCAATTTCCACTATTCCTGGAGCGGCCCCGGCCTGGTTTCCGGCCTAACTACGCTTTTGCCAACGGTAAACACACCAGGCACTTACCAGCTGCTGGTAACCAATACCCAGAATGGCTGCACCACGACCGATGAGGTACAAATCGGCGAGGACGCTAATCAGCCAATCGTACAAATTGCTGCGCCGGGTACCTTGAATTGTACAGTTACCCAGCTAATGTTGAATGCCACTGGTTCCAGTGTTGGTAACAATTTTGCCTATTTATGGAATGGGCCAGGCGTGGTGTCGGGCGGCACCTCGCTGCTGCCACAAATAGATGCCCCTGGAAATTACAGGTTAAAAATCACCAATCTGACCAACGGCTGCGTTTCAGTAGATACCGTGGCCGTAACCGAACAAGTGACCCTGCCGCCCGCCGATGCCGGGTTGGACAACTTGCTCAGCTGTTTTCATGCGCAATTACAGATCGGTGGCCCAGCCAATCCAACCGGCAGCGGCTATCTCTTCACCTGGGCCGGGCCGGGCATCGTGTCGGGCGGCAGTAGTCCTCATCCGGTAATCGACCAGGGCGGGCTGTACAAACTGACGGTAACCAATACCGAAAATGGCTGCACGGCGGTGGACCAAACCAACATTGCAACCGACTTTGTCTATCCACAAGCGGCAGCCGGGCCAGGTTTCCAACTCACCTGCACCCAAAACACCTACCTGTTGAATGCCACGGGCAGCCTGGGCAGCCAATTCACCTATAGTTGGACCACCAACACCGGTAATTTTATTTCCCCAACCAATATTTTGCACCCAACAATAAATGGCGCGGGCCAATACTACCTAACCGTCGCCAACACCAGCAATGGCTGCACTGCTACCGCTAACGTGCAGATTACCAAGGCCGCCGATGTACCCAACTCTTTAGCCGCAACACCCGGCGTACTCACTTGTACGACGCTTGCTCTAACCCTGAGCGGCAATGGTTCCAGTAGTGGCCAGCCGTTTGCCTACCTCTGGTCTTCGCCTGATGGTGGCCACGTGGTGAGCGGCGGCACCACGCTAAGCCCGGTGGTGGACCAGCCCGGCACTTACAACTTGGCCGTGACGGACACTACCAACCACTGCCCCTCCAACTCGAGCGTGGTGGTCACGCGGGACACCGCCGCGCCCTTGGTGAATGCTGGACAAGCCCCTACTTTGACCTGTAGCAATCCCAGCACTAGTCTGCAAGCGACGGTGGGTTCCAATGGTGCTTTCACCTATTTATGGACCACCCAAAGTGGTGGCCACCTCGTAGGTATGGCCACCACTTTAACCCCGGTAGTGGATGCCGCTGGCACCTACACGCTGACCATTACCAGTCAACAAAACGGCTGCACCAACACCGCTTCCGTCTTGGTTTTGGCCAATCAGGCACCGCCCATTTTGATGATGCCCCTGCCGGATACGCTTACTTGCACGGTAGACGAAATCCACCTGAAGGCAAACGGGGATACCAGCCATGTGGAGTATACCTGGACTACTCAGCATGGCCATTTTGTTAGCCCGCCTGCTGGATTGGATGCCCATGCCGATCAACCTGGCACTTACGCTTTGTTGGTCAAGGACTTATCCAATGGTTGCACCAAATTGGACTCCGTGGAAGTAGTGCAGGACACTTTGAAGCCGCTCGCTCGTGCCGACGGCAATGGGCTGCTAACCTGCGCTGTCACTTCGCTCGAACTGAATGGCACCGGCTCCAGCCAAAATGGCAACTATTTCTACGAATGGACATCGCCCGATGGCCAAATACTGGCAGGTGCCAATAGCCTGACCCCGACGGTGGTCGCTGGTGGAATCTACACCCTGGTCATTGTAAACAAGCAAAATGGCTGCACGGCAACCGACCAAACGCTCATCGCAATGGATACGCTGGCTCCTGCGGTAGCCATTGAAGCACTTGGGCTGCTGGCCTGTGCGCACCTACAAATTACCCTGTATGGAACAGCTTTGCCAAGCGGCCCGACCCTGGAGTATGCTTGGCTAACGGCCACTGGGCACATTGTGAGTGGCCAGGCTACCGACCAAATTGTGGTGGATGCCGTTGGGCAATACACCCTCGACGTATTGAATACCACCAACGGCTGTTCCAGCAGCGCGACTACGCAAGTGAGCGACAACATAGTATTGCCCATTGCCGACGCGGGGGCGTCCTTTACGCTCACCTGCACTATGCGCGAGGTGACTTTGCAAGGTTCCGGTTCCAATGGGCCTTACCACTATGCGTGGACTGCGCAGTCAAGTGGCTCGATTGTCAGCGGGGCGGATACGCCCAATCCGGTGGTCAGCCAGCCCGGTCTCTACCAGCTCGTAGTTACCAATGACAATACCGGATGCCAACAAACGGACCAGGTGGAAATATTCCAGGAAGCCAACCTGCCGACCGATTTTGAAACGGTGATCCAAGAGCCGAGCTGCAAAAACAATGATGCCGTCATCACTTTTGGGGAAATCGCTGGGGGGACAGGGCCTTATCTGTATTCCATTGATGGAGGCCAGCAGTTCTTTCCGGCCGTCAGCTTTGCCAATCTTAGGCCGGGCAGCTACGATCTTTGGATTCAGGATGCCAACGGCTGCGCCCTCCACGATTCCTTGGTGGTGCCCGCTGCGCCAACTATTGCGGTCTCGCTGCCCCCAGAAATCAGCCTTGCCTTGGGCGATTCGACCCAGTTGAATGCCCTGCTGCCCGTGGATTTTCCACTGACCCTATTGGATACGGTCATTTGGCAGCCGCTGGACGGCCTTATTTTCAGTGGGACCGATCTGTTCAGTTTGCTCCATCCGCAGGTACGGCTTTTTCAT
>JAYUXG010000548.1:0-3105 GCA_043753125.1 Saprospirales bacterium
CCGGTCGCCCGGCTTGGTGATTGTCCCGGCGCAGGTGGACACCGGCGGAGAAGCTCCAAAGAGCCGCCACGGGGTAGTGGGTAAAACTTTTCATGAAGAAAATTTTTGAACGGTTAATAGAATCGAGGGGGGATTAAAGACAATAAGCAATAAAACAATAAGGCAAATGGAGCAAAGCGACATCCCGATTTTTAGCGGGAAGGCAACGAGGCAATGAATTATTTTTTGATGGTTATTGTATCTCTTGCCAAGGAAGTATAGAAGGCCGCAAACGGCCAAGACATCTCTTGCCCTGCCTTTCCATTACGATCCCTCTGTACCAAAACGAGCAGAAAAACTGGTGTCTGACCCTACGGCAGGCCCATACGCCCGCTTGGTCGGCAGAAATAATGCTTGGAAAAACTGATTATCAACAATCGGTGCAAGACCCTGCGAGACAGGGGCGTGTAAGCATGAGGGATTAGGAGACGCGGCGGAAAGTCGTTGAAAAAAAACCGAGGATTAAAATTATGGGCGTAAAAGTAGGAGAAACAATTCGCTTTAGCTAGCTGTTCGCGGGTATAAAAATTGCAAGGTGAAGGACATCTACCCAATTGTTGGTAGGAAAGGCGTGGCGCGAGTGGCATTTGTCGTCCAATTTTCAAAAGTGAGCCGTCATATATGTATGCAAAAACAAATTTTCAACTTACTTGTAGTCAAAGTTTTGCACAAGAAATTAAAAAAAATACCTGCTTAAATCCTCCAACCGTCGCTGCCTCAAACCTTATTATTATTTAAATGTATCAAATTTCGCGCCGAACTGTCGGGTAGGCGGCAAATCGTTTCCTCAAAACAGCCGCAGCTGCGCCGATTCGTGGTGTGCGTGCAGGTCGAGGTTATAGGGCGGCATCTGGTGGCCCACTAAATATTTACGCTTGGCCAAGCGCATTTGGGCGTGGATAATCTCGCGTAGCTTGCCCTCGCCGACCATACAGGCACCGGGCCGGTGGTCGTGCAGGTGGTCACCATGCACCTCGCGGATTTTGGCCAATACCTTGTCGGCGCGGTCGGGCAGGGTCTGCGCGCAGCCAGTCCTCGAAGAGGATTTCTATGTTGCCATTCAGGCGCACGAGCGTGTGGCCCACCCCCAAAGCTCCAGCATCGGCGGCGGCCTGAACCAACGCGAATATTTCGTGGTCGTTCAGGCTAGAGAAACGAAAATACCACCGCAACTTTGCCGTATGGAAATTTCTTTGCACGGTAAAAATGCCCTCGTGGGGGGAGGCAGTGTCGGCATCGGTCGGGCCATCGCGCTGGAACTGGCCACCCTTGGGGCCAATGTAACGCTCCTGGCCCGCACCGAAAGTGCTTTGCAAGCCACCCTGCGCGAGTTGGATACGGCAACAGGACAGCAACACCGCTATCTCGTGGCGGACTTTTCGCAACCTGATCAATGGCTGGGGCAGGTACAGGTCTGGTGTGTCCAACAGCCCATCCACATTTTGGTAAACAATACCGGTGGCCCGGCGGGCGGGCCGATCACGAGTACTGCACCGGAAGCATTTTTGGCGGCTTACCACAACCATCTGATTTGCAACCAACTGCTCGCCCAAACCGTGTTGCCCGGTATGCAGGCGGCGGGCTACGGGCGTATTATAAACATCATCAGCACCTCGGTGAAAGAGCCGCTGGACAACTTGGGCGTGTCCAATTCCACCCGCTGGGCGGTAGCGGGCTGGGCCAAGACCTGGGCCAACGAGGTCGGCCGCTTCGGCATCACGGTCAACAACGTGCTGCCAGGCTATACCCGCACCGGGCGACTAAAAGAGATTGTGGAAAAGCGTGCCGCCGCGAGCGGCCAGTCGCCGGAAGCAGTGGAAGAACAGTTCAAGGGCCACACCCCGCTTCGCCGTTTCGCCGAACCCGCCGAGATTGCGGCGGCGGTGGCCTTTCTGGCCAGTCCCGCTGCTGGCTACATCACCGGTATCAATTTGCCGGTGGATGGTGGTCGGACGCGGAGTCTGTGAGTACCGGCGGGTTTAGCCGCCGAACCTGTGAGTACCGGCGGGTTTAGCCGCCGAAAATCTATAAAGATTGAAACTTTATAGGCGGCTGAACCCGCCGGTACGGTAACAAAAAAGGCCACCCTTTCGAGCAGCCTTAAAAGAACCAATGAGAGTGTTTGTCTGGTGGGTCTAATTGGGGTGGAAACCGTAGTTCGACAAAATCTTGCCCTTCAACTCCTTGCGGGCAAAAAAGATGCGGCTCTTTACCGTACCCAGCGGCAAGGCCAGTTCATCAGCGATTTCCTGGTATTTGAAACCCTCGAAGTGCATTAGGAACGGCACCCGTATGCTGTCATCCAGCGAGGCCACCATGCCATTCAGTTCCTTCAACATAATACCCCCCTCGGCAGCGTTGGCCGTGGCGTGGCTGCCAGAATTGAGGTAATACTGATTATCCGTGGTATCCAGAATGGTGTTGGCTTTCACCTTCTTCCGGTAATTGTTGATGAAGATGTTCTTCATAATGGTGAACATCCAAGCCTTGAAGTTGGTGCCAGGCTGAAATTTGTCCCGATTGAACAGCGCACGGTACGCCGTCTCTTGGTACAAATCCTTGGCATCCTCCATGTTCTTCGTCAGATTATAGGCGAAGGAGTGAAGCAAGGTCTGTAAGGTGTTCAGTTTGCTGTTAAATTCCATGGGTGTCATGGTGTGCCTCCTTTGTTGTTTGAATTTGATGCTCCAAAGATACTGCCTTTGTTGAACTTGTACCAAATTTTTCTTCTACAAAAAAATGTCTGTTTTTGTCATTATTTGATGTCATAACACCTACTGTCTATACAAAATGCTTATTTTCAATTAGTTATCTTATTTTGATCTATTCTAAGCAGAAAATTGATTTCAAAATAAATTGAAAACAATGAACGAAAGAAAGGTGCAACAATTGATCTTTTTACGCTATTTTATTCTTTTTTGCAGACCACTATTTGTCGTACTTTTATAATTAAATGGTAGAAAGGCAAATTTTGGGCAATCTGATTTTATTTCTCTTAGCCGCATTCTTCTGCAAAATAAATCGGCAAAATCGTTCAACCGTCGCCTGCATTTCCTGGTTAAAGGG
>JAYUXG010000549.1:0-17612 GCA_043753125.1 Saprospirales bacterium
GTGAGCAATGCTGTGGACTTTTTCGTCAGTAGTGCCGGCAAGTGGCTGCTGGCCAGTGGCAGCCGCCTGGATGGTCGCCTGACCATCACGCTGACCGACATCACGCGTCAAAAAGAGGCTGCTTTTACAGATAGCCGTATGAAACGCCTCTACCAGTCCCTTACTGGCAACCTGTCCGACCACGAGCTTATCATTTTCGACAAGAATTTCAACATTTTACTCAATGAAGGCCAGCCTCGTTTCGTACGGCTGCACGCAGAAGGGGAACTGAATGGACGCAACCTGCCCTCGCTGTTTGAGCAAAATGAATTCTCTTTTTTGGGCGAATACGTGATGCAGATATTTGGCAGCGGGCGCAACGAGGTGGAGCAAGAGGTAAATGGCAAGTTTTATAAGGCCAAAGTCTATGCCGACGCGCATGACGACGAGGGACAAGAGAATGTGGTGGGGGTGCTACTGCTCAAAGATGTCACCGAGATCAACCAAAAACAACGTGAAATAACCCTGCGGATAGAGCAACTCGACCGCTCCAACCAAGAGTTGGAAAGCTTCGCCTACGTCGCTTCGCACGACTTGCAAGAGCCACTTCGCAAAATTAAATCCTTTGGGGACCGGCTGAACATGAAATATCGCTCGCTACTGGATGAAGAGGGCCAGATGTACATCTCCCGCATGGGCGAGGCCACCAAGCGCATGGAGCGCTTGCTGGACGATTTGCTGCTGTTCTCCCGGGCCACGCGCCGCGAGATACATTTCGAGCCAACTGACCTGCAGCAGACTATAACTGATGTGCTGCATGACTTGGACACAGAGCGCGTCCAAGCGCAGATTTCCGTCCCCGACAATCTGCCGGTGATCGATGCATCGCCCAGCCAGATGCAGCAGTTGTTCCAAAACATTCTGAACAATGCCCTCAAATTTGCCAAGGCTAACCAGCCTGCTGTTATCCGCGTTACTTGCCGGCATATTACCGGGGCCAACTTGTCCCAGTATTCCTTAATTGCCGACCGTCCCTATTGCGTTATCGAGTTTGCCGACGACGGCATTGGTTTTGAGCAGGAAAACGCCGAGCGCATCTTTACCATTTTTCAGCGGTTGCACGGCCGGTCGGAGTATAGTGGGTCGGGCATTGGGCTGGCCATTTGCAAGAAAATAGCAAACAATTATGGAGGTACCATCTCTGCACGGGGAGGGGTTGGCATGGGTGCGGTATTTACAGTAGTGCTGCCTTTCAAGCAGTAGTATTGGTGAGTAGTCCATGATTATTGGTATGGAGATGTCCGGAAAAAGTCTCAGATCAAATATTACTCAAATAACTGGTAATCAATTAATTATGCTCCATTAACCACTAGCCAATAACCAATAAATAGTACTTGCTTATGCACCAGACCAATACGCCGAAGCCGATTTCCGTATTATTGGTAGATGACGACGAAGACGACTACTTCCTGACCAAAGCCTGCCTCAACGACATCCACGACCAAAAATTCAAGGTAACCTGGGCCAGTAACTATAATCAGGCCTTACAGCAGCTGTCCGAACAGCATTTCGACATCTGCTTCTTTGACTACCTGTTGGGTGCCGCTACTGGCCTCGATCTGTTGCGGATCGCTCAAGACCTGCGGGTGCAAACGCCGATTATTCTGCTGACTGGCCGGGGCGATACCACGGTAGCCATGAAGGCACTGGCCTTGGGCGTTACCGACTATTTGGTGAAAGGCGAACTGGAACCGGAAAAACTCAGTCGCAGTATCCGCTACGCCATACAGCACACCGCCACGCTGAAAAAACTGAAAGAGAACGAGGAGAAGTACCGTGGCTTGTTTGAGGGGTCAGTAGACACTATTTGCCTGCTTAAGTCCGATGGTGTGTTTACCGATGTCAACGATGCGGCGACCCGGTTGCTGGGTTACTCCAAAACGGAGTTCCTGACCAAAAACATCACTGATCTTTTCGAGGAAGAGAAGCAGAAAACGGTGTTTTCCAACAAAATAGTGGCTGGCGAGAACGTCCATGACTTTGAGGCCGAACTATTGGCTGCCGACGGCGAAAGCCGCTATTGCATCATTGCCTGCACCCGCCACCGACTGCCGGGCGATATGGAGACGGTGTTCTATCAGGCCATCCTGCACGACATTACCCGCCGCAAAAAAGCGGAACAGGACTTGATGATCGCCGACCGACTGGCCGCCACTGGCCGCTTTCTACGAATGTTGGGCCACGAGATCCGCAATCCACTGACCAACATCGATTTGGCCATTGGCCAACTGGCCAGCGACAACCACGATGAGGAACTGCATGAATGCATCGAGATCATTCAGCGGAACAGCAAGCGCATTGGCCAATTGCTCACCAACCTGCTACAATCGGCCAATCCCGGCCAGTTGAACGCTCGGCTGTGTTCCCCCGTCGAACTGCTCGAAGATACGCTGGCCCTGGCAGCCGACCGCATGGCCCTGAAGAATATCCGGGTAGAGAAGGACTACGCACCCGGCTTACAGCCTGTACACGCCGATCCCGAGAAAATGAAAATCGCATTGCTGAACATTATTATCAATGCGGTAGAGGTTATGGAGGCTAACCGAGGCGTACTCTGGGTTGACGTCCGTCCGGCGGTAGAGGGCTGCCGCATTGTCATCCGTGACAACGGCCCCGGCATATCGCGCGAACACCTCAGCCGACTGTTCGAGCCTTATTTTTCGCGTAAGCCCAATGGCATGGGCCTGGGTTTAGCCAGTACGCTGAACATCATCCAACTCCACGGCGGGCGCGTCGAGGTGACTTCAGAATTGGGTGAGGGGGCTAAGTTTGAGGTTTGGTTGGTATAGGGAGAGAGGTAGAAGGGTAAGGATAAGGCACGGAATGCACATTCTTACCCACAGTGTAGAAAAAACAACAAGTTCTAAAATGCGGGTCTCGCTTTCCAAGCGCGGCCCGCATTTTTTTGTAATCTTGAAAACAAACACTCACTTTAAAAAAAGAAACACAATGGAAAAGAAAAATCAGTCCAAAGACGAGAAGCGTTCTGCCGACTCTGGCACCTCAACCACCAAAAAATCCACTGCTGGCAGCAAAACTAGTACCGGCAGCAAGGCGGGTGGAAAGAGTACCAAGGACGATGACGGTGAAAAAAGCGCATCGCGTACCAGTTCTGGCACCAAGGATTCCGGCAAATCGAAGTAATCCTTAAGCTTTTCAGAAGTTAAGAAGAGCGGAGAAATAGTGTTCTCCGCTCCTCTTTCCTTAAGCCCATTGAGACGTTTAGACGTCGACATTCCCTAACCATCCACCATAGAAACAATAGGTCATGGAAAATTACAATCAGTCTTCCCGACGCAACGAAAATAGCGAAGCGAATACCACGACTCCGAACCAACACGGCAATCTGAACCAACAACAGGACGACCGCAACACCCAGCAATCCAACGAGGTGGAACCTGGCAGTACGATGCACAATTCCAACGCTGGTGGTGGCTATGGCAGCACCCAACAGTCCGGCCAAGATATGAATGACCGCTCGGCTCAACCCCCAAACCAATTCAATAGCAGTACCGACGATGAAGATCAGGAAAACATGGAAGACCAGCTGGACGACGATGATGATGATTCCGTCGAACTGGATGCTATGGAAGAAGATGATGACGACGACGAGCGCGATTCCTCCGCTACCCGGCAGAATAGCGGCTACGGCAATACCCAAAGTACTTTCTAAAGGATAACTGTAGTAGTACTTTGGATTGTCGTTTATTTAGCTGTTACACTAAATCTTTTATCCAAGCTATTTTTACTGAAATACTTGGCAAAAAATATTTATCTCCGAAAAAAAGGCAGCTGCATTGGCTTGTCCTTTTTCCCGGTTTATGCTTTCTGATTTTCTCGTTTGGTTAGGAGTTGGCACAAGCAAGTCATTTTGCCTTATCTACGACAAGTTACATTAAATAACCTATATATATGATTTATCTACCCTCGGAAAAACAACCTATTTCTAAATAGCCTCTTCTATTCACAACCATTTTATGGCATCTATAGTTAACTTCAAAAACTAACATCCCACTATGAGCGACGTACAGAATTTTTTCCAACAAGAAGCAATTAACAAATTGCAAGCACTGGCCGAAGGTGCGCGCATCGCTATGCTCTGCACCAACATGGCCCATATCCCTTTCTCTACCTGTCCAATGGCCACCCAAAAGGTGGATGAATCAACTGGTGCAATTTGGTTCTTTACAGGCAATGATGGCCAGCATACGCAGGATATACAGGCCGATAGCCGGGTACAGCTCATCTACGCCAATAACAGCGACTCCGCTTACTTGACCGTGTCCGGGATGGCGGAAATACTGGATGACAAGGCCAAAATAGACGAGCTGTGGAGTCCTTTGGCCAAAGTATGGTTTCAGGGTGGCAAAGATGACCCAAACTTGCGCTTGCTCAAGGTGACCCCGCAAGAGGGCTTCTATTGGGACACCAAGCATAGCAAAATGGTATCTTTCATTAAGATGGCTGCTTCCATCGTTATCGGGAAAACCATGGACGATGGTATAAAAGGAAGCCTAACCATTGGCAATACTACTGACGCATCAAACAACGAACATAACAATATGGAAAACAACACATCGCCGACCGACTTATCAGGCACTGGCGCAAAAGCCAAGATGCCCACCCCCAAGGAGACCGTAAAGAGCATGAAGGGCAAGACTAATGAACATGACGAAGACCTGCTGCACGGAAGCCATAACCCATCGGATGCAGTGACCGACCCGGCTGTTAGTATCCTGAAATCGGAAGATAAGCCCTAAAAAGGCGATTTCATAACGCTGAATCTGCCTCTAATGCGCTTTTCTAATACCGTCTACCCAGTTTTGCCTACCTCAGTATCGAAGTATTGTTCACTTAGTTTTTAAGTCATACTCTTTTTTTCACGATACATGGAAGACAATGCAGTGATCATCCGCCTTCAACAGTCAGATCCGAAAGCGATCAATTATCTTTATGAGGCCTACGGGTCGGCACTTTTTAGTATTGCCTTGCGTATTGTAGGGTCACAACAGTTGGCAGAACAAGTACTGCAAGATACTTTTGTCAAGGTGTGGCGCAACAGTGATAATTATGATGCCTCCAAGGGCCGACTTTTCACCTGGCTGCTTAATATTGCCCGCAACACAGCAATTGATGCTACCCGTACCGCCCACTACCGGCAATATACCCGGATGGAAGATATCAGTACTATTAATCTCTCTACCGAACCCCTGCCTATAGATACCCTGGACGTCCACCAACTGGCTGCACGATTGGATGATAAATATCACCGCCTCATTGATCTTGTCTACTTCCAGGGCTATGGCCAACAGGAAGCCGCCGATCTGGTGGGCATACCGCTTGGTACCCTGAAGACCCGTCTGCGGCATGCTATCTCGCTGTTGCGGCGCACTTTCCATGAGCCTCAGGCAGGCAGCTTTGCTTATACGGATAGATAGCATATTTGTAAGAGTATGCCTGCCTCATTGTGGGGCGACCATTTCCCAGACAAGACATATAGGTATGCCTGCATAAAACCTGTTCAGCCAAGTGTCCAGTGTAACCTATTAAAAACCAGTGTCTTAATATTTTCATAATCAGCATCTGCTACATAAAAACTACTTTCAACGTTTTGGCTTGTTTTTTTTATGAAAAACGGCGAATCACAAATCATTACTAAAATACAAACACTATGCAAAACAACGAAGAGTTAGTCGACACCCTCAATGAGCTGGTGCGCATCAATTATGATCGCATATTTGGTTATGAGCGGGCTATTGAAGACGTGGAAACCGAAGATGTAGATCTGAAGACAGTTTTCAGTGAGTATGCCGACCAAAGCCGCAAGTATGTGACCCAGTGGCAAGAATCCATTCGTTCCATTGGCGGCGAGCCCGCTACTGACTCCACCGTGCGCGGCAAGTTGTTCCGCGTCTGGATGGACTTTAAGGCCACTATTACTGCCAAGAGCCGTCAATCCATTCTGGACTCCTGCGAATTTGGAGAAGATGCTGCTCAACGGCAGTACCAAAATGTTTTGGAAAGCGATACCCACCTGCCAGATGACATTCGCCAGAAAATTGCCGAGCAAAAATCGGAGCTCAAATCAGCCCACGACAGTATTCGGGATGCCGCCAAGCTCCATGAAAAGATTGATTAAAATAAATGTTTGGGTTGTGCAGAATATCTGTGCCGGAACGATAAGTTTGTTCCGGCACTTTTTCTTTGACCGCCGAAGCCCACAAGATGAAAGAAGACATTATACCGCTTCCTAAACTTTGTTTCTGCGCTACCCTAACCCGCTTGTCTTCCAACAATACCATCAAGTTAAATCATGAATCAGTACTATGTCAGTCAAGAGGGGAAAAAGGCCAACAACCGTTTGATTATGCTGCGAGCCGCCAATGTGTTGCTCTTCTTATTGACCATTGGCTTCAATTTCATGGCCCAGGCCATGCCCCTCAACCGGAAATCGACCGGCGAGCTCTCCGACCAGTATCCCAACCTGTTTACGCCTGCCGATCTCACATTTTCCATTTGGAGCGTGATTTATTTGTCGCTGCTTTTGTTTATCGGCTGGCAGCTATGGCCCATCCGCAATATACAACGGGCTGCCCAGCGCAATGTCGCCGTTGGTGCTTTGGGTTGGAACTTTGTGTGGCTAGGCCTGCTCAACATGGGTTGGCTATTCTGCTGGCACTATGAGCTGTTAAGTGCCAGCGTAGCGGTCATGCTGGTTATGTTGGCTTTATTAATAAGCATCAACCGATTGATTTTCAAGCGTCTGGCTCACACGGAGGATAACCGCAATTTCCTGCAAATACCATTCGGCCTATACTTGGGATGGATTTCGGTAGCCATGGTGACCAACATCACGGTCTGGCTCGTGAGCAGAAATTGGGATGGCTCTGGCCTGTCCGAAAAAATCTGGACGGAAATCATGATGGTGATTGCTATTTTGTTAGCCGCCCTGGCGGTGTATTCTTGGCGCAACATCCCCTACGCACTAGCGGTCATTTGGGCATTGTTGGGTATTGCTCTGAAGCACCAATCTATGTCTGATGCTCCAGTATCGCTGATTATCCTGACTGCCTATGGCGGCATGCTGCTACTGTTGATCCTAGTGGGTACCAATCTACGCCGTTGGTGGAATGGAGCATTATCCAGCGATGTCCACCAACCCGCACCTGCTGTTTATTAATTTACTACAACTCATTGGCCACATTATCAAAATAATGGACAATCCTCCCGTCAAACGCAATGCTTTTCAATACGTCTGGCACAAAATCGTTGGTTTTTTCAAGTTGTTTGTGCTGGCAGCTAAAGAGTTCAGTGCCGACAATGCGCTGAAATTCAGTGCCTCTCTGTCTTACTATACGTTGTTCTCCTTGGCCCCTATGTTGATCATCGTCTTGGCGATCAGCAGTACTTGGTTGGGCCGGGAAGCGGCGGAAGGCTATTTATACACCCAGTTTGAGGGTTTGCTCGGCACTACCGGTGCCCTCCAGCTACAGGATATGATCCGCAATGCTCACGTGTCCGGTACCACCCCATTGGCCACCGTCATCGGCGTAGCCACTTTGATTTTTGGTGCAACCGGTGTATTCCTGGAAATTCAGGACTCTATTAACTCAATCTGGAGCCTGAAGGCCAAACCCAAGCGCAGCTGGCTGAAATTTCTCCAAAACCGGCTGCTGTCGTTCTCGCTCATCGTGGGTATTGGTTTTTTGTTGCTGGTTTCTTTGGCACTCAGTGCCATGCTGTCTATTGTATACGAGTTCCTGAACAAAAAATTCGGCGAGGCCGCTTGGCTCAGCTGGATCATTACTAATTTAATCAACATTAGCACTGTCGTGCTGCTCTTTTCCGTCATCTTCAAGGTGTTACCCGATGCCAAGGTAAAATGGCGCGATGTGTTCACCGGCGCTTTTTTCACCGCCGTCTTGTTCTTGATCGGCAAGTGGGCGATCAATATTTATCTTAGCCGTTCCGCCACGCTATCGGTGTATGGAGCAGCCGGGGCAGTGGTGCTGATAGTATTATGGGTCTATTATTCGGCGGCCATTCTGTACTTCGGGGCAGAATTTACAAAAGTGTACGCCAATAAGTATGGAAACAAGATCGCCCCCAATAGTTACGCGGTTTTTGTGGAAAAAAAGGAGATCACTACGCATGATTCGGCAGCGAGCTTGTCCCACCCGGAGGTTAAAAAGGAGCTGTAATGCAAAACGTTACCCTCCTGCAATTCTTTCATTGGTATCTCCCTGCCGACGGCTCTTTATGGAATAAAGTTACTGCCGAAGCGCAATACTTAAAAGAAGCTGGCATCGATCTGTTATGGCTCCCGCCCGCCTATAAAGCGAATGCAGGTGGCTTGAGTGTGGGTTACGACGCTTACGACCTGTATGATCTGGGTGAATTCGATCAGAAAAGCTCTATACGCACCAAATACGGTACCAGAGAAGAATACCTGCGGGCCAATGAAGCCGCCCACCAGGCCGGGTTGGGCATCATAGCGGATGTGGTGCTGAACCACAAGGCGGGTGCCGACGAGACCGAAAAGTTTTGGGTGCGCAAAGTCAATCCCGATAACCGCCACGAGTACTTGAGCGAATCTTACGAGATCGAGGGCTTTACCAAGTTTAATTTCCCTGGCCGCAATGGCGTACACTCCGATTTTGTATGGCACTGGTACCACTTCAGTGGGGTGGACCATGCCTATAACCATCAGGATAATGGGGTTTTTGCCATCCAGCAGGATTACAGCCACGAGTGGGAAATACTAGTGGATGATGAACTGGGCAGTTACGATTATTTGATATACTCGGACGTGGAATTTCGCAATGACCAGGTGCGCAACGAGATAAAGCACTGGGGCGAATGGTTCTTGCGAACCACCCATGCCGACGGGTTCCGGCTGGATGCCGTAAAGCACATGACCCCTATTTTTTTCAACGAATGGCTCGACCACCTGCGGGCAGTGACCGGCAAGGCCCTTTTCACCGTTGCCGAATACTGGAACCACGATCTTGCGCCCATCCTGCGCTACCTGGAAGTGACTGGCGGGCGGATGTCGCTCTTCGATGTGCCTTTGCACTACAAGTTCTACGAGGCTTCGCGTGCGGGCAATGCTTTCGATATGCGCACTATTTTCGAGGGCACGCTGGTCCAAATCGCCCCGACGAACGCCGTAACCTTGGTGGATAACCACGATACACAGCCCCTGCAAGAGTTGGAATCGCCCGTGGAACCCTGGTTCAAGCCGCTGGCCTATGCCCTGATGTTGCTCCGCGAACAAGGTATGCCCTGTGTGTTTTACCCCGACCTGTACGGAGCCGACTATACCGATAAAGGCAATGATGGCCAATATCACGACATTCATTTGGCCCCCGTGGCCGCCTTACCAGTCCTGTTACAAGCCCGCCGCCACTTAGCCTACGGCGAACAGTACGACTATTTGGAAGAGAAAAACATCATCGGTTGGACGCGCCTGGGACACGACGAAGTACCGGGCAGCGGCTGTGCTGTGGTACTGAGCAATGGCAATGGCGGCTCCCGCCGGATGCAGCTGGGTCCTCGCCACGCCAACGCGGTGTTTTTGGATCGCTTGGGCCACCACCCTGATCATATTTCACTGGACGAACGGGGTGCGGCAGATTTCCCGGTCCAGCCGGGCAGCGTATCGGTTTGGGCACTGGAGTGAGTATGGCTTATTTTAAAACTATTCGCATTTAGGAACGTGTAAAGAATAAGTTATGAACTTTCACCACCCCGAATGTCATTCCGACGGCAGGAGTCCCGAAGTAATCGGGATGTCCCGGTGTAATTGATAATCAACCACTTGAGTAGATTCCTCCTAGCGTCGGAATGACAACTCAGATAAGTAACATTGTGCCAATTTATTGTTCACTTATTCCTTAACAGTCTTTGTGAGTTGAACATCTATCTGTTATCTTTATTAAAATCTGCCATCACGTTGGACGACCCGCTGCCCACACCCAAGCCGATCCTCATTGTCTCCGATGGAGAAGAAGGCGACCTGGTGGAAAAAGTAATAGTTGAGCAAAACGCTACTTCCGCACAGCCACCTACGCCTCCCCGCAGCGGGGAAGCGGGCGACATCACCCATGCCGAAGGAGAGGACACCATTTCATCTGTTGAAAAAGGGGCTTGACTTGCATGGACTTACGCACCGCCACGCCGTATTGGTTGCTTAAAAGTGGCCTGGCTTTTGAATACCCCTCCCTTCGGGAAAACCTGATTACAGACTACGCAATCATCGGCGGTGGCATCACCGGGGCATTGGTAGCTTGGTACTTGAGCCAGGCGGGCGTATCCGTGGTGCTGCTCGACCGTCGGCATATTGGCATGGGCAGTACCTGCGCCAGCACATCTATGTTGCAGTACGAGATTGACACGCCCTTGTACGAACTGGCTCAAATAGTCGGGGAGGCCCACGCGGCACGGAGCTACTGGCTTTGTGCGGAAGCAATTGACAAAATCGGGGCAATTTGCAATCAGCTGCCCTACCCGACCGATTTTGAGAAAAAGCCCAGCCTGTACTATGCTTCGCGCCGCAGGCACATAAAAGGATTGGAACAAGAGCTGGCCATTCGGCAAAAGCACGGTTTCGACGTCACATTGCTGGATAAAGCTGCTCTAAAAGACCTTTTCCCTTTTGCTGCACCGGCTGCCCTGTACTCCCAACAGGCTGGCCAGGTGGATGCCTATGCGCTGGCCCACGGCCTGATGCAGTCGGCCATCCAGCAAAAGGCAAAGATTTTCGACAAAACCGAGGTGACCAATATTCAGCACGAGGCGCAGGGGGTAAAGTTGCAGACCAACCTTGGCCATACCGTGCAAGCACGTAAGTTAGTAATAGCCAATGGCTACGAATCGTCCCGCTATTTGAAAAAGGAGGTAGCCCAATTGAACTCTTCCTACGCTTTGGTCAGCGAACCTTATGATGCCGAATGGCTTTGGCACGAAAATGCACTAATTTGGGAGACGGCCCGCCCCTACCTTTATATGCGTACGACCAAAGATCGGCGCGTATTGGTGGGTGGCCGCGACGAGAAATTTCAAAATCCCGATCGCCGCGACCGCTTACTAGCCGCCAAGACCAAGGCCTTGGTCAGCGACTTTGAGGAATTGTTCCCCGACCTTGCGCCCCTGCGGGTAGATTACAGTTGGGCAGGCACGTTTGCCGAAACGAAAGACGGCCTGCCCTACATCGGTTCCATACCAGAGCAGCCAAACGCCATCTTTGCGCTTGGTTTTGGCGGCAATGGCATTACGTTCAGCCAAGTGGCCGCCGAGATCATCCGTGACGAGGCCGTGGGCCGGGTACACCCCGATGCTGGCATCTTCTCGTTCGGGCGATAACAGCTATAACCAGTCAACCAATTACCATGCGTACACCTGCATTTGTAAAGACTAAAAAAGCCAAAATCCTGCTGGCTATCTTGGTAGTGCTGATACTGCTACGGTTGGCCCTCCCGTACATTGTGTTGCACTCTGCCAATAAGAAACTGGCGACCATGGAGGAGTATTATGGTCATATCGAGGATGTCGATATTGCGCTGTACCGAGGGGCTTATACGATTGACAGCTTTTACCTCAACAAGGTGGACGACAAAAGCAGCCAGGAGACCGAGTTCATCAGTGCGCGCACTATTGACCTGTCGTTGGAATGGAAGGCTCTTTTTAAGGGGCGATTGGTCGGGGAATTAGTCTTTGACCGTCCAGTGATGATTTTTACCGAAGACAAGGTGGAGCTTAAAGATGTGTCGCAGGACACCAGCGACTTCCGCGAGCTGCTCCAGGATTTTATGCCCGTGGATGTCAACCAATGTGTACTGCGCGATGGCAAGCTGGCCTATATCGACCGTACCAAGGAACCAAATGTGGACTTGGCTATCCTTGATTTGGACGCTACGGCGACGAATTTGCGGAATGTGTACTGAAACCAGTGAAGTGCTGCCATCGACTATCGAGGGGACCGGCAAGATGTACAAAGGCGCCTTGAGCCTGAACATGAAACTAAACCCGTTAGCCGAGGAGCCTACTTTTGACCTGAACTCGAAGGTGGAGAATACCGACCTCACTGAACTAAATGATATGTTCAAGGCGTACGGTAATTTTGATGTTAACAAAGGCACGTTCGGGATGTACGCCGAGGTAGCTGCCAAAGATGGTAAATTTACCGGGTACGTGAAACCATTGATCAAAGATTTGGACATCGTGTCGTGGAAGGGGCAGGACAAAAAAGACGGCTTTTTTCAAAAGGTGTGGGAGAGTGTGGTGGGCGGAGTCGGCGAGCTGTTCGAGAACCAAAAGAAAGGCCAGTTTGCCACCAAGATTAATTTTAGCGGCTCGATGGATAACCCACGGACCAACATCTTGCAAGCAGTGGTAACGGTGCTCCAAAACGCTTTTGTTCGCTCCTTGCAGCCCTCTATTGACAACCAGATCAATCTGGCCAAAGTAGACAAGGAGGGCGAGAAAAAAGGAGGGTTTTTCAAGCAGTTGTTTGGCTCGGAAAAAGAAGAAAAAGGCAATAAGGAGAAAAAAAAGAAAAAAGAAGATTGATGAACGGCACGAAATTTTAGCGTATTACACCGCCTTACACCATCAATACTCACCACCTTATTTGCAACATCATGGAATCGAATATGAAAAGCAGTACGCCGGATATGTCCGGTGAAAACCCCGGCTATTCGCAGCAAACAACCCAACAGGAACAATTGAGCCAGCCCGAACGCATGACTGGCAACAATCCGGTGGAAATAGACCCAAACGCACCCCGTACGAAGGAATTTGACGATGAGGATACGCGCCACCAGCGTGAGATCGAATTGCCGAATCGCGAACAGGAGAAGGAAGAAGGGTATGCCGAAACGCCAGATAAGGACTACATCCCGGAAATAAATGGCAACGAGAAGTACCAAACAAACTACCAAGACAACGAAACGCCACCACTAGTCACGGAATAGCGTCTATGGATTTATAGAATTACTGGAAAACAGGGCAGCGGGAGCAATATTTGCTTTCGTTGCCTTTTTTGTGGGTCCTATTTTTTAACCGCTCTCCGCAAACTCGATAATTTTTTAGCCCCGCATGCCCCTTTCCGTCCAACTCATCTGGCTGTTTATCTTGGCCTTGCCCATCGCTTGCATAGCCTGGACGGTGACCCATGAGGAGGTATTTCGGGAGCCACGAGAATACTGCGTTCGTTGTTCCAAAGAGCGGAAAAGCTTACTGGCCCGCAAGTTTTTCTATCTGTTTACCTGCGAATACTGCTTCAGTCATTACGTGGCTATCCTGATGATTGTGCTTACCGACTATAAGTTGCTGATGGATAACTGGATGGGCTACGTTATTGCCGGTTTTGCCTTGGTCTGGATCGCCAATGTGTATATGAGCCTTTTCGCCTTGATCAAAGTAGACATCAAGAAGGAACGCTTAGATATCGATTTAAAGGAAGAGCTGTTGAATAATGGAGACAAATAACATCATTCCCCAAACAGGGGTACTTCCCTCCCATTTACGGCGCCCACTCCCCCGTTTCCTTTCCTATAGTAATTGGCATATTATTTTTGTAAATACGGACGAATCCAATCATAGATTTGCTATTTGGTTAGATAGCGCAAAGATGCTAAGGCCACCTTCCTCCTAACCATTAAATTTCTTCTATCTCATTCTTAAAACTAATACCTTACAATGAACACACCAACGGCTTCCAATACTACCAAAGGCAGGACACAAAAAGGTTTTGCTGCCAAGCATAAGATTGATTTCAAAAACGTGAAAAAAGGCGAGCAAGGTTCCATGTTGCGCGATTATTTCGTAGATGGGATCAAAGACATTTACTGGGCTGAAAAGCACTTGATCAAGGCATTGCCAAAAATGGCTAAGGCGTCTACTACAGAACTGTTGCGCAGTGCTTTTGAAGAACACCTGATCGCCACTGAAGAGCATATTGCCCGTCTGGAGCAAGTGTTCGCCTTGCTTGGTGAAAAGGTCCAAGCCAAGAAATGCGATGCAATGGAAGGCATCTTGAAAGAAGGAGACGGCGTGATAGAGGAGACCGAAGAAGATACCCTGACCCGCGACGTAGCCCTGATTATAGCCGCCCAGAAAGTGGAACACTATGAAATCACCAGCTACGGCAGCCTGTTACAGCTCGCCATTACGTTGGGGCTGGACGAGGTCGCTGACCTCTTGGCCGCTACCCTTCAAGAAGAAAAAGATACTGATCTTCGCCTCACCGAGATTGCGGAAAACGACATCAACTGGGAGGCCAAAGCGGAAGGAAGCGGCAAGTCGAAGTAGTTGATGGCCCTCTACGATGTAAGGGGCTTTACATCAAAGCCGTTACATTGCATCGGCACTCTGTGCTGTTACTTTTCCCGTCTCTCGTAATTCTTTGGTATGAGCCGCTCCAAAATACTGAGATGGCCCATGTTATTTTGCAACGAACACCCCTGCTTGGAGATGGAGACCAAGGAATTGGGTCGTGCCTGACCTAAAATCCCCTAATTGAGGCGCATATTGCCCACTTGCACCGTTGAGGCTAACAATATTATTCGGCACAGCATTTTAAAGTTTGAGCCTGAACGCTTACCAACTTCACAACACAAAATACTTAGAATATGACGAAGCAAACTTTGCTGATCGGAGTGCTGGCTTTGAATGCCAGTTTTTTTATGCTGACTTCCTGCGCTGACACACCCGCCCAAAGAAAGGCGGAAGCTAAAGAAGAAATGAAGGACGCCAAACAGGACATGAAAGATGCCGGTGCTAAAGCGGAGGCAGCCACCGATGACGCGGCGGCAAAACTGAAGGCCGAACGCGATGAAATGGCCGCCAATATGCGCCGCTCTGGCCAAGAAATAAATGCCAGGATCGATGAAATGGATCGCAAAATGGAGAAAGCCACTGCCAAGGAAAAGGCCCGCTGGAAAGAGCGCCGCGCCCGCTTGGTGGAAGAGCGCGATCAGATTGATGCCAACATGAAAGAAATGGGCAGCGACATGAAGCGTGAGTGGAACGAGTTCAAAGCGGACGTGAATCGCACTATGGACAAAATTGCCGACGATATGAAGGCCGATAATTAAAGTTTGGTTTAGTGTGCCGCCCCGAATGAGGGGCGGCTTTTTCTTTATTATATACCATTCATCGTTAATACAGCAACTACTTGCTTATGAAATACACCGCCTTGGCCCCTTTCCTGTTCTTCCTGCTGGCCACTACGGTTGTAGCGGTAGCCCAACCTACTGAACGTGGCAACTTTCTGATCGGGACCCGCGTAGGATTCTCCACAGCGGTCTCCCGGCTAAAAGTGGAAAGCCCGACTTTCAACTATGACGGAGAGGGTGCCCGTACTTCGCAGTTCAACGTTGCGCCCAATATTGGTTACTTTATTACCCGCAACTTTGCGCTGGGTCTGGGGATGTCCTATGCTTCTTATCGCAGCTCTGATGCTTCCTCTGCCGCAATTGATTCTACCAGCCGCAGTGACGATAGTTATAGTAGTAATCTGCTTTTCGGACCTTTTGCACGTATCTACTTGCCTATTTCAGAGGATAATGCTTTCATCTTAGGTGGTATTGCGGGTTTTGGAAATACTGTCAATCAGGTAAAGGTCCGCGATGTGACCCAGACTATACGTACTGACCTGACTTCGTTGGGATTGGCCGGTGGTTTCACCGTTTTTTCGCAGGGTGGTATTTCATTGGAAGCCTTAGTGATTTACAGTTTCGACCGTAGCCGTAATTCATTGAATCTGGATGGGATACAGAGCAAGACCACCACTTGGACCAATGCCCTGAACTTTTCGTTCGGTCTGCAATACTACTTTGGGGCCAACGGCGGCGGCGGCTACTGAGGTACCAATGCTGTAAATAGCGGATAAATACATACCCTTGCCTCTAACCACTATTGACCAAGCGACTTGAAGTTGCTTGGTCAATAAGTTTTTAGCCCAATACGAATGGGAATTCCAAACTCTTTATCAACCTTATATGGCCACACCAGATACCAATCAACAGCCTTTTTACGTACGCGGCACTTACCTTTTGCTATTTATAGGATTGGTGCTGGCCTTCTTGTACATTGGCAAGCCAGTGTTGGTCATGGTGGTAGCCGCCCTGTTATTTGCGTTTCTAGTCTTGCCGCTCAGCAGGAAGCTGGAAAGTTGGCGTTTACCGCGCGGATTAGCTTCGGCTATCAGTGTAATCGCCATCATGATTACCATCGTCGGCCTGTTCACTTTTCTGTCTTGGGAATCAATGTCTTTTATCGATGACTTCCCAGCCCTGCAAAGTGCAATAGATAACAAGGTCAAGACGCTTACCTCTTATGTAGAGAGCAATTATAGCATTAGCCGTACGACGCAAACGGTATGGATCCAAAAAAAGGCCGCCGAGATGCTTAATTCCGGGGCCAGCGTACTGCTGCGCATATTTTCTGCCACAGGGACGTTTCTGGCTACGTTTGTGCTGATCCCGATCACTATGTTTTTCATGCTTCAGTACCGGGATAAATTCAAGAAGTTTGTAGAACTGATGAACCCCAGTAGTCATGTACACGCGATGGAAGTGGCTCGGAAGATATCGAAGGTGTCACAGATGTACATCCGGGGCATCTTTATTGATATTCTTATCCTCACGGTTCTGAATTCGCTGGGCTTTATGCTACTGGGCTTGAAATACGCGATTTTGCTGGGGCTAATTGCCGCTGTGCTGAACATTATTCCCTATATTGGCGTCCTGATTGGCAGTTTGATTCCCATCCTTATTGCTTTGGTGACCAAGGACTCGATGATGTATGCCGTAGGGGCATTTGCGGTATGTTCCGCCGTACAGTTTTTGGACAACAATTTTATCACTCCCAAAGTAGTCGGCTCGAGCGTCAACCTCAACCCATTGACCTCCATTTTGGCTTTGTTGTCCGGGGCTTTGATTTGGGGATTGGTGGGTATGGTACTGTCCATTCCACTGGCCGGTATGTTCAAGGTAGTCTGCGACAACGTCGCATCGCTCCGCCCGCTGGGCTACCTGATGGGCGAGGAACAGGAGTATGAACCGTTTAATTTCAAGAAGCTGAGGCTGCCTCGGCGAAAACAGGCAGCAGAGGTTGACCAACCATAACGCCAATCCCTATTTGGCATCAATTTGTTTCACATGGCCCGTTTGTTCTTCTTTTCGATTTTTTTCCTGGCCGCTATGGCGGCCGGAGTGGCCCAGACGACGATCGCCGTCGATTCGGTCGCCCCACCCACCTACGCCCGCCCTGGGCTACAAATCGCTGGTGAAACCACCATTTGTCCCGGCTCCATCACTGCCCTCAAGGTGGAAGGCCAATACGCGCACTATCGATGGGACACTGGTCAGGAGACCCCTAACCTAACCGTATATAAGCCTGGTACTTATAGCGTGACAGTGACTACTGCGGGCGGCTGCCAAATCACGGGCTCGGTGACCGTGCGTTATGCCACGGGGCCTTGTCTGTAGAGGAAAGAGGCTGGATGCAGAATATGTTCCGCATTCTATTCCTTGGCCGCTTCGCTACCCCACCGCCCATTCTTCCAC
>JAYUXG010000550.1:0-3092 GCA_043753125.1 Saprospirales bacterium
CCATTTTGCCAAAAAATGATGTCGGTGGATATTCCCTTCGCCTTGCCGAATGATACTGCGGCCATCAAAAATTTACCCACCAAAAAAGGTTGAACCGAATGACTTTCTTCCCCTTTCCCCTGCTGCTTTCCCCGGAGCAGGAACGTGTCCTCAAAAAAGAATACACCCTTTTTTCGGATGCCCTCGAAAAGCAACAAATGCTGCCTGCCGAGTACCTCACGGGCTTGATCACCAGATTGCGCATAGTACTGGATGGATTACAAATCACAGATTACGAGCACTTTCGCCAACAGTCGGAGGTGCAGCACCCCCTCGCCCACTTCACCCACGACGACCACGACATCCTCAATCTGCCCTGGGGCTTGGCCATCGGCGAGGCCGAACACCTCTACTTCTCCCACAGCGCAACGCTGCGTGGCCAGACCGAACTGCCCGTTTTTGAACCCCCCGCCGGAGGACCGCTGCGCATCCTTGTCATGGTGGCAGCCCCCGAAACCGATGGCGAACGGGGCCGCCTGCGCTACGAAGACGAACAGATGCAGATTGCTGAAGCCTTCGGCCCGCTGCTTCGGCGCGGCGACATCGAGATCCATTTCACCGCCGATGGCTCGGAGGCGGCCCTGCGCCAGGCCCTGGCTGCGCCACGCTACGATATTTTTCATTTCAGCGGCCATAGCGAATACAGCGTAGCCGACTGGTCCAACCTCCGCACCGAAGGTTTCCTGCTGCTCGAAGAGGAACGCTCCATGCAGCCATGTCGCTTCCCGGCCACCGCCTTCGCCGCACTGCTCAACGAACGCCCCGACCGCCGGCCGACGCTGGTCTTCCTCTCCTCCTGCCAATCGGCCCAGGGGGGCAGTGGCAGTGGCTACACCGGGGTGACTGGCCACCTGCTCGAAGCCGACCTGCCGGGGGGGTGGCCATGAGCCATTCGGTATCGGATATATTTGCCACGCTTTTTACCGCGCAGTTCTACCAGCGCATCGCTGAAGAATTGAGCGTACCACTGGCTTTTTCCAAAGCCTTGAAAATCAGCCGGGAAGGTAATGGAAAATCAGGCCTGCCATTCGAATTCTGGATTTCTCAAAGCCTCATCCCGCAGCTCTACCTCACCCAAAACCTGCAACTGCTGACTAGGCCAGCGACTGCCAACACCCGACTCGAACGCCGGGGCGCGGGCAACTTCTGGCAGACCGGTCGCCTGCGCGAAAAACTGCAAAAAATCCATCGCTTCGTTGGGCGCGAGGGCAAGGATTTTATCTTTATCGGGCGGCGACGCGAGCAAAAAGCCATCCGCCGTTATTTGAACGAAGCCGCCCCCATTTTCCTGCACGGCCAGGGCGGCTTGGGTAAAACGGCCCTCGCCGTACATACCGCCGAACGCCTGGTGCTGGCCGATCCCGATGATACCCAAGTGTTTATGTTTGATGAAAACACGTTTCGCATCGGGCAGGTGACCGACGAATTGCTCGGTTTTTTGAAAAATGAGCAAAAACAAATCCTGCTCGCCCACCAAATCAAGAGTATGGACCAGGCTTGGGACAAATTTCTCCATGCCTTGCAGGAAGTTCTCCACCGCAGCAAACCAGTGTTCATTTTCGACAACCTCGAATCCTTCCAGCCCGCTGGCGGTGGTGATTTTTTACCTGAGTATAGCCTGGAATGGGATATTATCACGAACCTCGCCGATATGGGGCTGCCGTTACTGCTCACCGGCCGCTACCCGCTACCCACACTGCCCAACCTGCACACCGTGCCGCTGCACGAACCTACCCGCCCGGACTTTGCGGTGAAGTGCCGCTACCTGACCATCGCTGAAAAAATACCACAGGGCGAAGCAGGCCAGCCCGTTTTTGAGACCCTCTTCCGCAGTTTTGGCGGCAACTACCGCGCCCTCGAATTTTTCGACACTTTTTATCGGGAGAAAAAAGAGGCCTTTGGCGAAGTACTCGATTCGCTGGGCGATTTTATTCAAAAACACGCGGCCCAGCCCGAATTGCTGGCCAAAATGAGCGAGAATCTGGTGTTTGAGCGGTTATTGGGCTTATTGGCTGCGCCTGAACGGAAGGTGCTGCTGTTGCTGTCGCAGTTTCGCCGACCGGTGCTGCCGCTGGCGGTGGAGATGCAGGATGCTGCGCTGCTTCAGGTGGGTACAGCGCTCAAGCGTCTAAGTGGGCTGACCTTGGCGGAGGAAAGCAGGGAGGAGGCAGGACTGGCCTTTTTTTATGTGCCGATGCTGACGCGGCTGCTGCTGAACCGATCTGGTGTTTTGACTAACAAAATTGATGAACAAAGGGCCGGCGAGTATTATGACTATGCAGCAGAAAATGTAACACATCTAGTAGAGGACGATGGAGAGGCATTCTTTCACTTAATTCGAACAGAAAATGTAGAAAAGATAAATAAAATAGGCGAACGTCTTACTGGTTTTTTATATAATAATTCTCGATTCCAAAATGCTTTGTTAACTGCCAAGTTAATCTTTTCAAATTGTGGCGATAAAACGGCAAGCAATGTGTTCAATTGGCTAGGACTGATTTTTGACCTTTTTGGACAATATGAAGAAGCATCATTTTTCTATGAAAAAAAATTAAAAAAGGATTATGAAAACGGCGATAGGATAAGTGAAGGTGCCACTCTCAACAACGTCGCTGGAATTGCACAGGCCAAGGGTGATTATAATACTGCTTTGCGCTATTTAGAGCAAAGTTTGAAAACGCAACGAGCCATAGGTGATCAAACGCATGAAGGTACGACGCTTAACAATATTAGCCAGATTTACATGGCTAAAGGCGACTACGAAGTAGCCTCATGGTATTTAGAGCAAAGTTTAAAAATTCAACAGAAAATTGGCAATCTTTCTGGCGAGGCTACGACACTTAATAACATTGCGGGAGTCGCTCATGCCAAAGGTGAGTATAAGACATCCTTACTGTATTTAGAGCAAAGTTTAAAAATCATACAGAATATTGGCCATCAAAAGGAAGAGGGGGGGGGTGCGGCTCCAAACTGATGTACATTAGCCCCAAAAAGATCATGGCAGCACAATACAAATTAGAGACTGACGGCAGCATCAGCATCACGTTGAACAT
>JAYUXG010000551.1:0-3089 GCA_043753125.1 Saprospirales bacterium
AACGCTCCCGAGCGCAAACCGTGGCAAGATCGCAATGCAGGCGGCAGCGACCGGCCTTATCAGCCCCGTCCCGCCAACCGCGACGGCGCAAGCGGCGGCTACGAGCGCAAGCCATGGCAAGACCGCAGTCAAGGCGGTGGTGGCTACGAACGCAAGCCGTACAATAAAAGTGGTGGTGGTTTCAACAAAAAACCTTTTGGTCGCAAACCGCGCCGCGAAGAGTTTTTTGTGGAGCGCAAGCCCAAGCCCGGCCTACCCAGCGGCGAAGGGATGCCCTTGAACAAATACCTCGCCCACTGTGGCCTCTCGTCGCGCCGCAAGGCCGTCGAGTATGTGGAACAAGGCTTGGTAACGGTCAATGGCGAGGTCAAGATGGAACCGTACTACCGCATCCAGCCCAACGACATGGTGGTGTGCGACGGCAAGCCTGTGACCATCCAGGAGCGCACGATCTATGTGCTGTTGAATAAACCAAAGAACGTGATCACCAGCACCGAGGATGAACACGGGCGCACGACCGTCATGGACATCGTGGATCCGCACTTTCCGGAACGTATTTATCCCGTTGGTCGGCTCGACCGCGACACCACCGGGCTGCTGCTGTTGACCAACGACGGCGACTTGGCCCAAAAACTGTCGCACCCCAGCCATCACGTCCAAAAACAGTACCGCGTAGGGTTGCGCAAGCCGCTTTCCCAAGCCGATTTCGAGCGCATTGAAAAAGGCATCGAACTGGAAGATGGGCTGGTAGAAATAAACTGGATTCGCTTTTCGGAGGATCACCCAGAGCGCGACATTGTCGAGTTGGAACTCACGGTCGGGCGCAACCGCATCGTGCGGCGCATCTTTGAATCGCTTGGTTATGAAGTATTTAAGCTGGATCGGTTTTACTTCGCCGGCCTGACGAAAAAAGAATTGCAGCGTGGTGCCTTCCGTGAACTGACGCAGCGCGAAATCATTATGTTGAAGCATTTCACCGGACACCCTTCCACAGCCCACAAGCACGGGCCATTGGACTTGGAGGGGGACGAGACAAATGAAGCAGACCCAGAGATTACTCCCGACGAACAACAGCCGGAGGTGGACGTGTAACGCCAATGCTTGATTGGCGAAGTACTGCTACCTCCTTCGGCAGTTTTCGAGACTGCCGTTGTGTCGGTAAACATACATCCGTGAAAATGATCATGAGTCATTCCGAGTTTTCGGGGTGGCTCATGCCATTTTTGGAGGACGCTGGGCTTGCTTTCTGTTATTTTGTGTAGCTGCCGCAAAATGGTTTTGAACAAAAGAAGTTTGCAAAACATTAAGGTTCAGAACATTTCCACGCATGTAACACCTTCGATCATGATGACTATGCAAAAGCACCTTCTACTGTTGGCACTGCTGTTGTTGGGCAGCTCTCCTTTCTTACAGGCACAAATGGCCGATAGCAGGGTACGCTTTGGGCTAAAATTGGGGGTCAACGGGGCCACCCTTTACGACGATGCCCAGGCAAAAGACACTAAGTCGCGCATTGGCATCATCGGTGGTGGCTTCGCCAAAATCCGGTTGACCAAACGTTTCGCGCTGCGCCCGGAAGTCCTGTTTGCCACACGCGGTGGCGACTACAACTACAACAATCTGGGGAAAACCGAACTACGACTCAACTACCTCGAAGTACCCTTATCGCTCGAACTCAATTTATTGGGCCTCCTCAATCTCCACGGTGGTATGCACATCGGCGTATTGGCCAGCGAAGATGGAAAGTTCCGTGATAACCAAGGCGATACGGTCAATTTCAAGCTGGACAAAGACGACCTGAATAACTTCAATTATGGCTGGCACGTTGGCGGTGGCCTTGACTTAGGCAACTTGGGGCTGCACCTGCGCATATTGCGTGGCTTGCAGCAGGTGAGCAAATCAGACTCGTTCAGCCATTTTGCTGGCAAATTGAAGCATTCCGCTTGGGAACTTTCTGTTTCTTACGCCCTGAAATAAATAAGCAAAGAGGCAATTAAAAGTCATATAAATTTTAACCTACATTGCCCATTTGTCTTTTGCAAATTTGCTCCTTGGAGGCAACGTATTAGCATATTGGCCACATTTTTTCTATTGACCACATTAATCCATGACTCGTATCAAGACCGATTTACTAGTCCTCGGTTCTGGCATTGCCGGACTCACCTTTGCCATTAAAGCTGCCCGTCGCTTCCCGGAACGGCAAATTTTGGTGCTGACCAAAACCGTAGAAGGCGAAAGCAACACCCGCTATGCCCAGGGCGGCGTGGCGGCCGTGTGGGACGAAGACAAGGATAACTTCGAGAAACACATCGCTGACACGCTGGATGCGGGCGACGGCCTTTGCAAGGAGGACATTGTACGCATCGTGGTAGAGGAAGGGCCGGAGCGGGTGCGCGAACTCATTGAGTGGGGGGCGCGATTTGACAAGGAAAAGAACTCGGCGGAATATGACCTGGCGCGCGAGGGCGGCCACTCGGAACACCGCATTTTGCACTATAAAGACCTCACTGGCTGGGAAATGCAGCGGACGTTGATCGAGGAAGCCGCTCAGTACCCGAACATCAAAGTGCTGGAACACTACTTTGCCCTCGACCTCATTACCCAGCACCATTTGGGGCGCATGGTGGTGCGGGTCACCCCCGACATCGAATGCTATGGCTGCTATGCCCTGCACAAGGAAACCAGCCAGATTGATACGATTTTAGCGCGGATAACTATCCTGTGTACTGGCGGTGCGGGGCAGGTCTACAAATCCACCACCAACCCAGTGATTGCGACCGGCGATGGGGTGGCGATGGTCTACCGCGCCAAAGGCCGGGTGGAAAACATGGAATTTATGCAATTTCATCCCACCTCGCTGTTCAATCCGGCGGGCGAAAATCCTTCTTTTCTCGTCTCCGAGGCCGTGCGCGGACACGGTGCCGTGCTGAAAAGTGCGGAGGGGGAGGAGTTTATGCAGCACTACGATCCCCGGTTGTCGCTGGCTCCGCGCGACATCGTGGCCCGGGCGATTGATTCGGAAATGAAAAAACGCGGTACTGATTGTATGTACCTCGATTGCCGCCATTTGGACAAAGAGGATTTTCTGG
>JAYUXG010000552.1:0-7570 GCA_043753125.1 Saprospirales bacterium
CGCGAAATTCAATGTGATGCTGATGGAAAATGGCGTCGTTCCCGGTTTTCCAAAAGGCGCGGCTTATATGCACGAGACCTCTCCGGCCAACACGTCTTACTTTCTTCAACATGCTACTTTTTTGAAAGGAGCCGCCGTTTCTGCGAACAGTACTTTCATTTTTGCCACTCCAAGTTGGGGAACAACTCAGGAAGAAAGGCCGCCCGGTTATCCCATCGCTATGCAATACAACGATAGTCCGGTGGCAGCATGGTTCGGCGGAACTTATACCCAAAACAAATGGAGCATTGTCAATACGAATGGCATCCCTTTTCGGAAAGGAGTTTTGCTTCATGTCGTGGCCATCAAGCCTTGAAATTTTATCGGATGGGTAAAGACCGGTTTCATCCTCTTTTTAATCCTTTTGATTCCCCACGAAACCGTCAAATTTGGCCGTTATGTTATCCCCACTTTGTTAAACGCAGTGTACGGCGAAAAGAAGGGGAAAGAGCATTGGGAAACGTACCAGGCGTTCTGGGCCAAACCCATGGAGGCGCATATCCTCCAACAGACTGGCTATTAACCATCCATCTTTTTTTCACTCACTCAAAAATTTCATCAATATGAAAAATCTCCTCGCTTGCCTCGCTTTTTTCCTCTGCATTGTTTCTCTGTCCTCCGCTCAAAATACGGAAGAGGAAGCCATCAAAAAAGTACTCATCCACGAAACGGAGATGTGGCTTGACCGTAATTTAGAAGCATGGTCAGCGTCCTTTGTCCACGAACCCTACCTGACCTGGACAGTGACCAATGGGGGTGATCCCGGCGACGTGGTGACCATGCGCGGTTGGGAAGCCCTGGAAACTTTTATGCGGGGTTGGTTTCAAGGCAATACCGCCGAACTGGCCAAGGAAATGCGCAAATCAAAAATGACCCGCGATCAATGGAACATTCAAATTCGAGGCGATATAGCCTATGTTTCTTTTGAACAGCACAGCGAAGACGACGAAAAACACACTAAATCCAGCAGTACAGAGACGCGGGTTTGTGAAAAAACAAACGGTGTCTGGAAAGTGGCCATGCAGGCCACTTTAGCAGATTTTAAAGATGCCACCCCGCCGATCCGGAGCAAGTATTAATATAAATGAATGATTCGGTGGGCTTTAACAAACCTGCCCGGCGCAACGAACTCGTCGCGCCGGGCAGTGTATTTTCAAGATCAGTGAAATAAATTTCGTCGTCCGAACCTCCCTATTGCTTTATAACTTTAAACGTACTCACCCGCCCCACTTGCCGAATCTGCAACGCGTACACCCCCGCTGCCAAATCGCCCACCGAAGTACGGCTATGCTGCAAATCCCGCTCCCGCCATTGGCGCACCGTGCGGCCATGCAAATCGGTGATGACCAAATCAGCCAGCCCCGCCAGCGGCGTGTGGGCGCGAATGTCCAGCACCTCGTCCACCGGATTGGGAGCAACGGTGAAATTCGCATCCTGGCTGACCACCTCTGGCACATTAACCAGCAGCGTGCTATCCAGGATGATGTTTTCATCGCCTAGTTTGTAAGTGACCACTGAGGCGAACAGGTACAGCATCTCGTCGGAAGTCTTTTCGCCCCACCACACATCCTGTGGCGGGTCATGGGGGTTCTGTGGGTTATTCACCGTGTTGTCATAAGTAACCTCGGCGCGCGTGACGCGGTTGGTGTTCAATCGGAGCGGCTTCCGCAACGTGTAGGTGCCTTGCCAGTAGAAATCCCATTTGGGGATGTTGATCAATGGAATGGTGTCGGTGAAGCCCGGACGGTAAGAATAGGCTTTGAACGACTTGCCCACCACGTGGGCGTGCGGGGTTAGCGAAAGCACCGAGAGGGGAACCGGAGAAAGCCAGCTGGTTGGCAAATCAGCGATCAGGGTATGTTCCGTATTGGCCGGGATGAGGAAGGGCGGGTTGACCAGACCGTCCAGGCTGTCGCCGTAGGTCAGCACCCCGTAATAGACCTCGCGGTCAGGGTTGGTGGCCAAGCGCAGGTTGATCGTCGAGCCTTCGTCCGTCTGGCCCTGGTGGTTAGGCGCAAAGTGCAGCTCCACGATGAAATATCCATTCTTCGGGATACGGTAGCCAAAGTTGGGTGGTAGCTTAATGGGGGTGCCGCCGGGGGTCCATTCACCGATCAGTTCGGCATTTTGGGTGATATTACCGACCATCCCATTAGTCTGAAAGCCTGGGCCGGGATCGGCTTGGTCGCGCAGCAGGGCTTCGTTGGTTGGGTCGGTGTACAGCACAATGTGGTGGATGATGCCGTCGTTGCCCGGCAATATTTCGATTTCATTAAAAAACTTGTCCGTCGTTATGCCGGTGGGGATAGCGAACGCGCGGTACTCATCCGTGTTTTGCGCCACCGTGTATTGCGGAGTAAGCAGGCTGAGGTCCACCGCGCTGAGCTGACTACCGTTCTGGAAATTGGGCAGCGGCGGGGCCTGCGACAAGTCGCCGGGCATTTGTCCACCGTTTACCCAGTCGGCGATGGTTTGTATCTCGCTATCGCTGAGGTAGTTCTCATCTTTGAAATGGCGATAGGACGGTTCCGCCCGCCACGGCGGCATCCGGCGCGTCTCCACGGCATGGAGCATGGACTCGGCGTTGAGCTGTGCGTCCGTCCAGGTCTCGAGCGGAAACGCGCCCACGCCGCCCGCCCGGTGGCAGGTCACGCAGTGGTCGTAGAGGATGGGGGCCACCTCGGTGGCCCAGGAAATGGTGGTCTGGGCGTGGAGCGCGGATTGGCCAAAGGCCAGGGCCAGCCAGAATAGTAGCTTGTGTTGCATACGAAAGACGGTTTTGATGAATCGTAGAGACGGCAAAGGTGGACGTCAGGTTACCAAGGTTGGTGGGTATCGTACGAGTGGTGAAATTGTGCTGATCAAAGGGACTCTTTCTCCTGACACTTGACCGGGGTGCTTACCCTTACGTGGGTTAGTTTTTTTAGTGGTGCGTACAAGCGGAAAGATTCGCGAGAATCCGTCCAATCCGGGTCATCTGCGTTGCCAAAAGAGCAGGCTGCCCCGCGCGATGCCGGACAGCCTGCTGCCAATTTCTGACGATAGTAGGAATAAAGTTCTGGAGAAGATGACCAAAGCTCAACGGCGCGTCACAAAGGACAAGTAAGCCGCAAGCCAGGGGAGGACACGCCCTAACAAGAGGACGGATAAGCAAACGTACAAAATAAGCATGATTAGGAGGATTGATAGAATGATGAAATACAAAGCCGGGGGACTTCCGGGGGATTATTTCGTGCAACGCTCAAAGGTGAAGATTTTTAATACATGGTTCTCTTTTTGGCGCGAAAATTTTCATTAAATCCCTGTTGACAAAAAGGCTGACCTCTTTTCGGACAGGAAGCCCTACTTTTACGCCTGAAAATGGCTCCAGGCTGCGCAACTTTACCCGCAGATTTCTGGGAACTGCCTACTTTTCGCGGCAGTCTTTTTTCCTTTTCATCCTTTAAAAGTCTCTGGAATGGTTTTCGACAATATTCTTGAAACAATCGGCAAGACCCCCCTTATCCGGTTGAATAACGTGGTGGCCCACCTCCCGGCCAAGGTGTACGCCAAGATCGAGGCTTTCAACCCCGGTTTGAGTGCCAAAGACCGTATCGCGCTGCACATGGTGGAGCGGGCGGAACGCCTCGGCAAACTCAAGCCCGGTGGCACGCTGGTGGACGCGACGAGTGGCAACACGGGGTTTAGCCTGGCAATGGTGGCGGCCATTAAGGGCTATAAGTGCGTCTTGACGGTCACCAGCAAGATCTCGGAGGACAAAATGAACAACCTTCGGGCGATGGGTGCCGAGGTGATTTTGTGTCCGCAAGAGGCCAAGCCAAACGATCCGGAGAGCTACTACCGTCGCGCGGAGCAACTGGCCAAGGACATTCCCGGTGCCTACTACGTCAACCAAAACTATAACCCTGAAAACGGTGAGGCCCACTACCTGACTACCGGCCCGGAAATCTGGGAACAGACCCAAGGGCGCATTACGCACCTCGTAGGGGCGGCCAGCACGGGCGGTACCCTCTGCGGATCGGGGCGTTATCTGCGCGAACAAAATCCTGATTTACAGATTATTGGAGTGGATGCCTATGGCTCAGTGCTGAAAAAATACCACGAAACAGGCATTTACGACGAGAAGGAAATCTATGCCTACCGCATCGAAGGCACGGGCAAGAACATCATCCCAGCCAACATGGACTTCGAGTTGATCGATCGCTTCGTGAAGGTGACCGACCGCGACGGCGCACTCATGGCCCGCCAGATCGCCCGGCAGGAAGGTATGTTGGTGGGCTACTCGAGCGGTGCCGCACTACAGGCCCTGGAGCAAATCAAGAACGATTTCAAGGAAAGTGATGTAGTGGTGGTGCTGTTTTCCGATCACGGTTGCAAATACGTTACCAAGATATTCAGCGATAAATGGATGATCGCGCAGGGATTTATGGAAGAGGAAAAAGTGATGAGTTATGAGTTATGAGTTATGGAGAATGCGAAGATTTGAGTATTTGATCAAAGCACGTGATAATACTGTACCTGATCAAATACTCAAATGTTCAAATCCTCGAATGTTAAAGAAAAACACCTTAGTACATGCAACTCTTGCAAATTGACCGCCGCACGGGACTTACCCGCGAGGAATTTACCGAAAAGTACCTGAAACCGAAAAAACCGGTCGTATTTACTGATTTGGCCCAAGATTGGCCTGCCATGAAAAAGTGGACCTTTGACTTTTTCCGGGACAATTACGGCCAATTGGAAGTGCCGGTCATTGGCCCGGACTACCATAAGCCCGGCCCCAACTACATGAAAGCGGGCTTGACCATGAAGTTTGGGGAGTATCTCGATCTGATTCAAAAAGGCCCAACAGAACACCGCATTTTTTTGTGGAATGTGCTGGACCACGCGCGCGAACTCACCGCCGACGTGAGCAACCCGAATGTCTGCGATGGCTGGGTGGACAACTACCCGTTCATGTTCTTTGGCGGCACGGGTGCCGTCACCAGCCTGCACTACGATATTGATTGTTCGCACGTCTTCCATACTCATTTTTGGACGCGCAAGCACATCGTCTTGTTCGATCAGGAGCAGAACCCATTCCTTTACAAACACCCCTATACGGTGCAGAGCCACGTAAATCCCTTGAAGCCGGACTTTGAGAAATACCCGGCCCTGCAAAAGGCGACGGGTCATGAGACCATTCTGGCACATGGGGAGACCCTGTTTATTCCTTCCATGTGGTGGCACCATATTGAGTATCTGGAAGGTGGCTACTCCATCAGCCTCCGCTCGCGCGATTCGGCCCTGACGCTGGCCAAAGGACTATGGAATATCGCCCGACATTTTGTGATTGACAAAGGCATGAATGCCGCGATGGGGCCGGGCTGGAAAGCCTGGAAGGAGGAGCAGGCGGAAAAGCGGGCACAGGAGGCTTTGCAGGAGGTGGCGTGATAAAAGGGTTGATAAAGGTTTATGAGCGTGGAGGAAGGTTTATATCCCCAACTAAATTCTAAATACCGGGATGACTGATCAAGACAAAGTAGAATATTGGGTAGATTTGGCGGAATATGATTTGGAAACAGCCAAGGCCTTATTGGAAAGTAAGCGTTATTTGTACGTTGGCTTTATGTGTCATTAAGTAGCAGAAAAGATGCTGAAAGCATTGTATGCTTTACGCATCAAAGAAGTGCCACCTAAGACACATAATTTGCTCAGATTAGCGGAATTGACCAGTATTCTTCATGAGATGCCTACTTCAGAAAAACAAATGCTCTCCGACTTGCTACCCCTGAATATAGAAACCCGATATCCTGCATACAAGCAAGAATTGTTGAAACAATTAAATCCAGCGCGATGCAAAGAACTTTTGTTAGTGACCGAACAATTGAGAGATTGGATAAAGTTACAGCTATCCAAAGGGCCAAACAATACGCCAGTATAGTACAAACATTGGTTCAACCATACAAAGTAGTGCTATATGGTTCGTTTGCTGAAGGCACTTGGCATAAGGATAGCGATATTGATATTGCAGTTATTGTAGAGCATCTTGGAGATGACTATTTGACTCTTTCTTCCAAGCTTTGGTGGTTGATTACAGAAGTTGACACTCGCATCGAACCTCTTCTGCTTGGAAATGACAATGACCCCAGTGGTTTTTTGGAACACATTCTGAAACACGGCATTGTCGTCTATGACCGCGATACCGCCTCTACACCCCAACCCACTTTGGTGGCCTAACCCGCCAATAACTCATCATTCATAATTCATAATTAAAAAAAGTGGATTTATTTGACCGCATTCTCCAACAGGCCGGCCCGCTGGGCAAATACGCTGAAGTCGCCGAGGGCTACTATATGTTCCCCCAACTGGAAGGCGAGCTGGGCAACCGCATGATGTTCCAAGGCAAAGAAGTGATCTGCTGGAGCATCAATAATTATCTCGGTCTGGCCAACCACCCCGAAGTGCGCCGCGCCGACGCGGACGCCGCCGCCCGCTGGGGCCTCGCTTACCCGATGGGTGCCCGCATGATGTCCGGAGAGACCAAGCTGCACAAGCAACTGGAGCAGGGCCTTGCCCGCTTCGTCGGTAAAGAAGATGGCTACCTACTCAACTACGGCTATCAGGGCATTCTGTCGGTGATCGATTCGATGCTGACCCGCCACGACGTGGCCGTGTACGATGCCGAAAGCCACGCCTGCATCGTGGATGCCATGCGGATGCACCTGGGCAAACGCTTTGCTTATAACCACAACGACGTGGCCAGCCTGGACAAAAACCTCGCACGCGCCAAGCGCATTACCGACGAAACAGGCGGCGGCATCCTGGTCATTACCGAAGGTGTATTCGGGATGCGCGGCGACCAGGGCAAACTCCGCGAAATCGTGGCCTTGAAGGACAAATACAAATTTCGCCTGCTCATTGACGATGCCCACGGCTTCGGAATGCTGGGCCGGACCGGCGCGGGTGCCGCCGAGGAACAGGGTGTGAGCGACGACGTGGACCTCTATTTCAGCACGTTTGCCAAGAGCATGGCCCTTATCGGTGCCTTCGTGGCTGGCCCAACCGACATCATCCGCTTCTTGCGCTACAATATGCGCTCCCAGATTTTTGCCAAATCACTGCCCATGCCCATTGTAGAAGGCGCGATCAAGCGGTTTGAACTGCTCCAGACCCAGCCCCAGCTCCGCGAAAAACTCTGGTCCAACGTCCGGCTGCTGCAAGGTGGCCTGCGCGAACGCGGCTTCAATATTGGCGACACTAACACTTGTGTAACACCGGTTTATATGTATGGCGAAGTAGAAGAGGCGCTGGCACTGGTAAAAGACCTGCGCGAAGAGCACGGCGTTTTTTGTTCGGTGGTGGCCTATCCGGTTATTCCGAAAGGGATGCTGATTCTGCGCCTCATCCCCACCGCACTGCACACCGCAGAGGACATCCGAATAACACTCGATGCTTTTTCCGCAGTGCGCGAAAAGATGCAAGCGGGGGCGTATAAGAACTATGTGCCCGAGGTAATTGCATAAATTAGGATGTTCTTTAGTTTAGGAGG
>JAYUXG010000553.1:0-3081 GCA_043753125.1 Saprospirales bacterium
TTCTATGATCTACTCAAGTCATTTGTGATGGATGAATATCAACATTTCCCAGCTCCTGTTCATACGCCCCAAGGAGTAATAGATTACCACCTCATTTACTTCCCGTGGCCTCATTCCGATGATTTCATTGATTGGCAGAAAAGCACCTTTCGTCGGACAACCCCAGATGGGGATAATTTTCTGGTGCAATTTGAAAATACTAAAGAACGGCTACTTACAAAAGATGCCCATGAAATTCAAATAGAGAATATAGTGGTACGCACCGAACTGATTACCATGGATATATTTCGATTTAAGGGATTTGAGACAGGCTTTTATGTGTCGGCTAAGTTGAAAGAGGCCATGGTCGCCAACGGCATGACCGGCATCCGGTATGAGCAGGCTGGGTGGCTCGACAAATCAAGTCCAGCATAGCAATACCGATACCCAAGCGGCAGCCCTGCGCACAGAAGGACTGCCGTTTTTTGCTGTGCCGGGGTTGCAATCTACCTCAATCCGACCGGCAAAAGGCTAACATAGGAGGTTACATAATCAAATTTCGCCTGGAATGACAACTACCCACGAAATCAATTTTTTCAAGAAGATACCTGGTCACCTGATTGATGAAATCCGGGTAACGCTCCATGGATGTACTTTTATGTCCGTATCTTTTGAGGCACTCCAGGCGGTGGTGGGTGAACATAATAAGTTTCAGGGGGCCGGTGTTCTGTTGATCTGGTTTTGGGACCCTAGCCGCGCGGCAAAAAAGGCAATTCGTATCGACTTTAACGAATCGCTCATTGCCCATTCCGCCCCTGAAGAATGGTTAAGCATTTCGATGGAACAATCAGGCAATTTGGATTTGCCGCTTTCAAAAGTTAATTTCTCATTAAATAGCACTATCCCGGGATGGTCAGCATTGCACACTATCCAGTTTTTCAGCAGAATATCGCATGAAGTATTGACAGAAAAAGAGGATATTGACAGTTACCGGCATTTTCTAAGTGTACCTAACTTTCGGAAAGTTATAAACTTTCCGAAAGTTTTCAGCGCGTTGGGAACCCAAACTTCTCCAAATGCATGAAGAGTTGAAAAAACCTGATTGGGGAAAGATAAAGGTTGTTGAATCTATAAAAACGGCTCCATCTATTATATGATCCGCAAGGCAGATTTGGAAAAGGGCAACTTCGAAGACGTACAATTAGTCGTGCAAACACATATATACATTAGACCGGCCTTTATAACACATAACTACACCCTCCTGGCGCAGTCAACACTGTCCAAGAGGGTGTAGTTAGATATTGTGTCGTAAAGACTGCCTTATGGAGCAGTAGCCAGATTCATTGGGAAGCCTTACTTTTCAACGCTTTCCACCGGCTTTTTTTCCGCCTCGCGCATCCCTTGACGAATCTCATCCTCCACCGAACTTTTGGCAGTGTTGAACTCGCGGATGCCATGGCCCAGGCCGCGCATGAGTTCCGGTATTTTTTTGCCCCCAAACAGCAGGAGCACAATGAGGAGAATCACGGTCAGTTCGCCACCGCTCAGATTGCCAAGAAAAAGAAGTGTGTGTGTCATAACTTAGATGTTTTAATGCGTTGTGAGGGGAGTATTAGGAGATTTGGGTATTTGATCAAATACCCAAATGCTCAAATCTTCCAATACTCCAAAAAACTTAGACCGCAAAGGCCCGCCAAAGTTACGGCTGCCCTGCGGCAAAAAATACCAGGGTGAACAATTTTACCAAAATCGGATTTCGTATTCCGTAATCGAAGCAACAATGCTGGTCAAAGACATCATCGCCGTACTGGAACGAGTAGCACCGCCGCACTTGCAGGAGACATACGATAATTCCGGTCTTTTGGTTGGCGATCTCGAAACAACAGTTACCGGGGTCTTATGTTGCCTGGATTCGACCGAGGCCGTGGTAGAGGAAGCGGTGCGCAAAGGTTGCAATTTGATCGTCGCCCACCACCCCATCGTCTTTCGCGGTCTGAAACGGCTGAACGGGGCCAATTACGTGGAGCGTACCGTTATCCGAGCCATTCGGGCCGACGTGGCGATTTATGCCATCCACACCAACCTCGACAACGTACACCAACAGGGTGTGAACGCCAAAATCGCCGGGCAATTGGGCTTACAGCAGACGCGTATTCTGTTGCCGCGTCCCGGTGCGGGAGACGTGGGAGCCGGGCTGTTGGGCGAGCTCGCCCATCCCCTAGCCGAAGCGGATTTTTTGCAATTGCTCAAATGCCAACTCCACGCGAGCAGTGTGCGGCATACCGCGCTGCTAGGCACATCGGTGCAACGGGTAGCGGTTTGTGGCGGCAGTGGCAGCTTCCTGCTGTCGGCGGCTCGCCAGGCCAGGGCCGATGTGTTCGTCACCGCCGACTTCAAGTACCACGAGTTTTTTGACGCCGATGGCCAGATTTTGATCGCCGATGTGGGGCATTATGAATCCGAACAGTTCACGATCAACTTATTGCAGGAGATTATTCGCGAGAAGTTTTCTACTTTTGCGCTCCATTGCACGGAATTGAATACCAATCCCGTGTTTTATGCCTGAAAAGGTTTAAAAACCATTTGCCAATCCATTCATTCACCCTTCACCTACCAATATACAATGGCTGTAGAAGCAACCGTTGCCGAAAAACTGCAAATGCTGTGGAATTTGCAGCAGATTGATTCCCAACTGGATGAAATTCAAATCCTGAAAGGCGAACTCCCGATGGAGGTGGCCGATCTGGAAGATGAAATTGCCGGTCTGGATACCCGTATTAAGAAACTGAAAGCGAACCTCAAGGAGAGCGAACAGGAGATCAGCAAGATGCAGGCCACTACGAAGGAGGCCGATGCCAATATCAAGCGCTACCAGAAGCAGCTGGAGGAAGTAAAAAACAACCGCGAGTATGAAGCGCTGCAAAAAGAAATCGAACTGGCCAAACTGGATATCCAGCTGATGGATAAAAAAGTGAAAGAGGCCAAAGGGCAGCTCGATTTGAAAAAAGACAGTGTGACGGTGGCCGAAGTCCGCTTCGATACCAAGCAGGGGGAACTGGACGCCAAGAAGGTGGAGCTGCAGAGCATTATTGAAAAAACGGA
>JAYUXG010000554.1:0-3081 GCA_043753125.1 Saprospirales bacterium
CTAGTCCGTGACTCCCCTTGCTACCCTTATCACTAAACAAGCCCTCTGGGAGGAGCTCAGCCAACTCCCGTATCCTGAACTATTCAAACCCCGATATAGCTTTTGCCGGGCTGGCCACAGGAGTCGCCGGTACGTACGACAACGCCCGCGAAACCAGGGCTTCCATGTGCGACGTGGCTAACGACCAGCCGCCCCCTGCCGTAGTGGTCAACATTGTCGGCGGCACGAATCTGTGTTCGCCTACCACTGGTGAGGTCATCAATCCTACCCACACCATTGGGATAACGCCACCGGTGGCAGGCTTTCCCGGTCAGGCACCTTATACGGTGAAATGGTTTTGGAGCGCGGACGGCATCTTCAACCCCGGCACTTTTTTGGGCAGCGGCAATAGTGTTACTGTGGGACGTTTGCTTGTCCCAATTTTTTCTTGCGGGCCGTGGTGCGGTCGAGCGACAGTTACACCTATACTGGGACGCGGAGCATAAACACCGCTTTTTGCAAAAGTTGTCTGGAGGGCCGATCATCCGATCCTCGGTTGGCCAGAGAAGACCTTGGCCGGGCTACAGTACGCATTTTTCCAAACCCGAGCGACGGGACCCTATGGATTGATTTTTCCGCTACTACGATGCCACAGATGGTGGAATTGTTCAATCTTGGCGGGCGGAAAGTAGAGCAGGTTGGCGTACAAATCCAACCTGATGTCCCATCACTTCTCCACATGGACCTATCCATATTGCCAGTGGGAGTATATTTGCTGCGTGTCCAGACCTTGGGGCATACTGTCTTTCACAAGATAGTTGTTCAACCATCTAAATGAGCCAGGTCATGAAAAATATACTGTATTGTTTGTTTGTGCTGGTTTGTCTGGCGGCTTGCCGCAAAGAAGACAAAGAGAAAGTAGAAATTTTCTTGCCAGGCCAACAGTTATTCGGATCGGGTACGGCCTTGAAAATAGTGCCTGGGGTTGGAAAAGTAGCTTGGGAAGCGAGCGGTATGGCAATAATTGATAAGCCAAACTTTTTTAATGTGAGGTTCGGGACTGTGAATAGTAATAATGAAAAGCGCGAGGGTTTGTCTATCAATGAAATCCCATTAACCTCTGGTCGTTATGCTATACAGCCTGGTGGACCAAACAACAACTCTGACGGAGTCACAGGGGCAGGGTATTTTCGTTCGCTGGCTGATGGCGATGTAGCGGGAGCATCTTACTACGCGATGGACTATGATAACCCAGCCAACTTTATAGATGTGGCTGTGGATACCGTGGCCAAAACCGCCAGGGGTACATTTTCGGTGGCCTTCAAATTATTTACGCCAAACTCCTCGCAAGACCCGCCGGAGACCGTCATCTTTAAGGATGGCAGTTTTGGTGTGCGGTTTTTCAGGTAATAAAAATAATTTTCCGGTACAGCCCCTCCCTTATTGGGGGAGGGGCTGTCTTTTATAAAAGACTGCAACCTGGTGTTTCACTCATTTGCCCGCCATACCCGCAGCACATTTTCGCTGCAAATCTTGCGCAAGTCGCTTTCAGAATAGCCGCGCCGCAACAGTTCGGCTAAAAGAGTTGATGTTGGGAACAGGAACCCATGATTCGCATATTCCTTCATTCTTTTTTGACCAGCACCAGTTGCGCTCCATCGGCTTTGGCGATTTCCTGATAAAATTGCCGCACTTCTTCGTAGCGAACCGCTGGCACATGAATAGGCGGCATTTCCAAATAGCGCACGACGGTCACCATGCTATCGCCTTTGATCACCTGCAAATCATAGTGTCCAAACTCGGAATATAGTTTTTTTCCGGTTGGGGCATTTTCCACCACAAAGTTGGTCGGCAAATGCAGCACTATAGTATCCTGCCAGGTATAGCCCTCGCGGATGACCAAATCCAGGCTGCGCTTAGTGTTGACGGGCAGCGGGTTTTTGAAAGGATGCGTTTTAGTCAGTGGCACGAACAGACGTTTGCCAGAACGGGTGGCACAGCCGTGGGCTTCCAGCGCACAATCAATGGTTAGTTCGGGCCGGTCACGAGCGGCATTTAAGTACAAGTGGTTGATTTTGATGACGTCTAGCGGCATTCCGTCCACAAATTCCTGCTCGATTTCCGCCTGTTTTTTCTCCGCTCCTACGTAACGCCACCGCTCTTGGCGACTGCCACTCAACCGGATGTGATCAATCACTTTTGCGTTGCCCGCCTCCTCGTATCGTACTTCCAGGCGATGCACCTCGCTGTTGGTCGCCGTTTGCAGCGGTGGTGTCTTGACCACTTTTCCACCTTCCGGGGTCAGCAACAGCACATCGCGGTCAGCGGTAAAGGTGCCGAGGTAGCCCGCCGGGTGGTGGGGGCTGGTGCATTCCAACCAGCAGTCTGCGCCGGGTACGTACAAGATCATGTGGTTGGCAATCGGGGTGGGCAAATCGGGGTAAAAGGGGGAAGCTCCTTCGTCCCCAGCCTTGACTATAACATGATACGCAGGAATATCGGCGGCTCTCAACAGGGCCAACATATAGTTGCTCAATGCTTTGCAGTCGCCATACCTTTTTTGTTCCACAAAAGCCGCGTCGAAGGTCTGCCAACCGCCAATACCCAATTGGATACTGACGTAGCGGTGGTTTTGCTGCAAATACCGGTACAGCGTGGCAATTTTTTCCGTAATCGTTTTTCCACTGGTGAGTTGTTGCACCGTGGCTTGCATGTGGGGTGATAGCGCGTCGCGGTCTTTGTTCAAGTCGTAAAAAAAGTGCCCAACGCTAGTCCAGCTGCTGAAATCGCCATTATGCCCGTCCATCTTTATCTGCTGAGGAGCAAACTGAATACTGGCATACACCCCGTCCGGATAGTCATTGAACGGCTCATCGCTACGAGCGATCAAGTGTTGGGCCGTCCAACGCCAGGTCACGGTTTCGCCATCGGTCTTTTTGGGTTGCAGCGCGGTATGGATGCCTTTCCAGCGAATTTGGTAGGCTTTGGGCAACACCAGTGCATAACTGGATCGTTCTACCGACTGGCCTAATCGTTCCACCTCAAAAGCCAGTATCCACATAAAGCCGTGGGTATAGGTGCGCCGGATTTTGAACTCGACGG
>JAYUXG010000555.1:0-7550 GCA_043753125.1 Saprospirales bacterium
GCCGCAAACAGCGAAGCCCGAATGCTGTTGATCAGATAGGAACTGGCCTTGTTATGATTACTGGGGTCACCGAATACATTCGCACAAAGGGGTTTGCCAAACAGTCCGCCCGACATGAAGGGTGCACTGCCGTGCAAGACCGCGATGGTACGTTGCGGCATTTGCGCGTACAGCTCATCGTAGTTGATGAAGCGGTTACCATTGCGGCTGGGGTTCCAACGGATACGCTGCGGGAAACTAAAGGCCGAATTGGTACAGGCAGCACTGTTGGCATCGGCAATGTCATCATAGAAAAGGTGAAAAGCCCGGCTCATGCCAAACCGGGTCATGCGATCCACGTAGGGGTCTTGCGGCTTGATGTTGATGCTCACCAAATTGCGGAGCGTCACCTGGGCGGGGGCTACCCGCACGAGAGCAGCCAGGAATAAGAGGAGTAAAAAGCGAAGGTGGTACATAGAGATAACAAAAAATTTTGGGTGAAAAAAATTAGTTTTTATTTTCGATTAAATCGTTTGTAGTCGGTTTAGAAGGGTTTATTATTTGATCGTGAGTCCTTTTTATTTCGTCTTTGTTCAAATCCCCTCTGCGTTGACCGTAAGCTTCTCATTTATTCCTCGAGCATCCTATTGATGAAACTAAGCTGCGATTTGGGCCATTTGAATTGTAAAAAAACAGAATGTGTTCTTTGTTCCCGGCCCAAATGATATAACTAGCGACACTCAGCTTGTATCTACCCCATTTTTACCGATAACTGTTTCTACCGGTTTTGAGCGTGGGAGAGGATAGTGCCAAGTCTTGAGTAAGGCTCCTATTTGTTTTTCCGCAAACAATTACTCATCTGCTGATACTCCCCAGAAAAAAATTATCTTTACCAAAAGAAAAAAACATTTTATCATGCGATGCAACTACGCGTTTATTGTTTTTCTGATGCTGCCATTCCTGTTGCCTGCACAGACCTACGTTGGAAACATTATTTTAAGGACGCAAGCCGACGTGGATTCCTTTGCACTGCACTACCCGCCTATGAGCCGCCTCTTTGGCGGCCTGCAGCTTGGCGAATTAACTGGCAGTGATATCCATGATCTGTCGTTTCTGCCTCGTTTCAGTGCTATCAACGAATTACTTATCATTGGCACCCAGTTGATTTCCCTGGAAAGTTTTGCTGGGGTCGATTCTACTTATCGCTGTCGGGTCATGCATAATCCGCTTTTACAAGACCTGCGCGGCCTGCATCATCTTAAATATAATGCTGAATATCTTGTACTATACAAGAACTCCGTCCTTGGTAGCTTGACTGGTTTGGACAGTCTTCAATATACTGATGGTCATATAATAGAAGGTAATGACGAATTACACTCCCTGGAAGGGGCACTACAACTCGAAAAAGTCGCCGAACTAAAGATATCTAACAACAAAAGACTCAAGACTTTAACCGGTCTGCCCGTTTTATGGAACGCTTTTTCTCTTACGGTGGAGGCCAACGACAGCCTGGAGCATTTCGGCGGTTTTCCGCAGCTGACTTCATTATATAGCATGACCGTCAGATCGAACTCCCGCCTGAAAGATTTTGCCGGGTTCAATAACGGCTTTCTGTTGCCGACCGGCTATGTCGCTATCCAGGACAATCCTGCGCTGGAAAGTCTGGCCGGGCTGGAACATCTGACGAAGGCAGCCGTACTGTACATCACTGGCAATCATCGGCTGCGCCAGGTGCTACACTTGGATCATCTGACCTACGCCAGTCCCGCCTATATCAGCGGTGATCTGATCGACACGATTCATTTCCCGGCTCTACAGAAAGGATATTTTCAAATATACAAATGCCCCTCCTTAGTACGCCTGCACAATGTATTTCCCGTGGCTGATTCGCTCAAATGGGAGGTGTTCGACAACCCGGCCCTGTTGACCATCCACGAAGATGCTGGCCCTAAAAAAATGCCTTTTTTCTTCGTTGGTAATAATCCCCTGCTTCGATCCGTCACGGGTTTTGACTCTACCTTGATTTGTGCGGAACGGGACCTTTCGGGCAATATACGGGGGGTAGCCATCAATAGTGGAGATGACCTTAAGGAAGTAGTTGGTTTCCGGAACGTCCGCTTTGGCAACCTGACCGTTGGAAAATACGATGCTACCCGGCACTTGGACCGAGTCGAGGGGTTTGACCACATGGAGACGGCCCTCGGCGGCTTGGTATACGGGTTCAACAACAACAGCACAGAAGACTTGGAACAGCGTGGGCCACGGGTGGTGCAGGGCTTCCAAGGCCTGCGTCGCTGCATCGATGGGAATCTCAGCCTGGTCTCGACAATACAAGATACGCTGATTGGATTCCAAATGTTAGATAGTATTGTGGGGCGTAGTTCTTACGCCAGCATTGGCTGGGTGGATACCTGCTACGTGGACCCGGCAGCTTTTGCGCAGTGGTCTTATACCGAAGGCTCCGTAACTAATGGCGGCTTACATGGCCGACCGTGGCCGGTGCCGATACTCAACAAGATCTATCGCAATGTTTTGAACCTAAGCGGCGATCCGCAGCCAACCGGGTTCGAAGGTCTCTTCCCAGCCCTGAAGACCGTAGGAGCGGTCTTTGCCTGGAGTACTAATATTTCTTCGTTGCGGGGCCTGGCAGGCATCACCCGCTTTGACCGGGTGGAGCTAAATGGCTCCTACATTCACCTGGAAGACAATCCAAACCTGGAGGATTGCTCGGCGGTATGTTCCTGGTTGGAGAACGCCAGCTTCCATCCGCCTACCCTGAATGATCAGACTATTGTGATTACCAACAATCCCTTGTTTCCCTGCACTGACAAAGCCACGCTGCTGAGTTGGTGCGATACGGTCACGGCGGTGCAGGCTCCCCTGCCCACGGCCGCCGATGGGGCAAAAGCCGGGGAGTTGCTGGTCTATCCCAACCCGGTACAACAGGGGTTGATCCATTTTCGTCTGCCGGAAAGTGCGCTGGGTACCACTTTCCAGGTCAGCGTGTACGATCTACAAGGCCGGGCCAAGGTAATCCGCACTGACCGGTTCACGACCGATTATGCGGTGCCAGTAGGGGATTGGCCCACCGGCACCTATATATTACAGGTGCAGACCAAAGAGCAGGTGTGGGCGGCCACGGTACAGGTAGGTCCCTAGTAGTAGAGACGTTGCATGCAACGTCTCTACTACTACACATACCGACTGATCAAATTTTCAAACAGCTCTTGCTGGCCGCTGCGCTGCGTCGGCTCGCCCTGCTGGTGGGCCATTTTGTGCAAGTCCGACATAGACAGTTTCCCCGCTTCATAATTCTTCCCTTCTGCGCTCTCAAAAGAAGCATAGCGCTCGCGCAGCAAATCCCGATATTTAGAGTTTTCCTGAATCTCATGTGCCGCCAGCAAAGCCCGCGCAAAAGTGTCCATGCCGCCAATATGGGCATGAAAAAGGTCGGCCAGATCGGTCGAGTTGCGCCTTGTTTTTGCGTCGAAATTAACCCCGCCGCCTTGCAGGCCACCCGCCTCCAGGATGACCAGCAGGGCCTCGGTCAGTTCATACACGTTATTGGGGAATTGGTCCGTATCCCAGCCGTTCTGGTAGTCGCCGCGATTGGCATCAATAGAGCCGAGCATATTGGCGTTGGCCGCCACTTGTAGCTCGTGCTGGAAGGTGTGGTGAGCCAGCGTGGCGTGGTTCACCTCGATGTTCAGTTTGAAATCCTGGTCCAGGCCATACTCCCGCAGAAATCCGATGCAGGTCGCCGCATCAAAATCGTACTGGTGCTTCATCGGCTCCATCGGCTTGGGTTCGATGAAGAAAGTGCCGCGAAAACCCTGCTGGCGGGCGTAGTCCTTGGCCAAATGCAGGAAACGGGCCAAATGATCCAATTCCTTCTTCAGATTGGTGTTCAGCAAAGTCATGTAACCCTCGCGGCCCCCCCAGAACACATAGTTTTCGCCGCCCAGTTTGATAGTCGCGTCCAACGCATTTTTGACCTGTGCCGCCGCGTAGGCCACCACCTCGAAATCGGGATTGGTGGCCGCGCCATTCATATAGCGTGGGTGGCTGAACAGGTTAGCAGTACCCCAGAGCAATTTCACCCCCGAATCCCGTTGTTTTTCCAGGGCATAATCCGTAATTGCTGCTAATCGGCTTTCACTTTCGGCCAAGGTGTGACCCTCCTCTACCAAATCATAATCGTGGAAGCAGTAGTGTGGAATGCCGATTTTAGTAATGAACTCAAAGGCGGCATCCATTTTGTCGCGGGCCTGTTGCATCGGGTCGGAGGCCGTCGCCCACGGAAAAACCTTGGTGCCGGGGCCAAAGGGGTCGCCGCCCGAGCCGCCCAGCGTGTGCCAGTAGGCCACGGCGAATTTGAAGTGGTCACGCATGGATTTGCTGCCCACCATTTGGTCGGCATTGTACCAGCGAAAGGCCAACAGGTTATCGGTTTGGGGGCCTTCGTACTGGATGGGGGGAATCTGGGGGAAGTATTCGCGGGAGATTGGCATGGTGTTACCGGAATATCACCGCTGACGCGGTTTTTTTGAACGATTGGGTGAATAAAGAGTATTTTTGCGGTGGTTAAAATGTCCAACTATGACTGCTACTGACTTAATGTTTGAGATTTCGTTGGTAAAAAATGGTAAATAATGCAAACTATCACTATCGAATTGTTGGATAATCAAGCCATAGCCTTGCTTCAACAACTGGAAAAAATTCAGTGGCTGCGTATCGTTGAATTAAAACAAAAAAAGCAGCCAAAATCGAAACTCAAATTGGGCGGTTCCATTCCAAAAGAGGTGGCACTTGATATGCAAAAACAACTTACTGAACTTCGGGCATCATGGGAACGCGATATTTGATCGATTCTAATGCTGCTATTGATTTTCTAGGAAGTTTGTTACCTATACCAGCAACTGTAAAGATTGAATCGTGGGTGTTGAGCAGTCGATGCACCATTTCTATTATCAACCGCATTGAATTATATTCCATTGTTCTGCCTGCGGCGGCACTTACAGCGGTGAACAATTTTATATCTTCTGTCCAAATTCTGCCACTTTCCGATGGCCGTTGCCGACCAAACTATTCTAATTCGTCAGCAATATCGCCTCAAACTGCCCGATGCGGTTATCGCTGCAACTTGTTTAATCCAAAATCTTTCTCCTGTTTCCAGAAATCTCTCCGATTTTGGCAAAACTACCGGCTTAACCATCATCGATCCATATACCATCGTTTAAGGTTTTCCTCGGGCATCAGAGTTAAAAAGCATCTTTATCAAATTCGCTTCGCTAATGCCCCCTTCCACACCCCATAAGCCGATATATACTCCTCTTTTTCTGTCCAAGGCCTATACTTCCCCACCACTTCCACTTTCCCCATTGCCTCTTCCACCGACCCAAAAACGCCCACCCCAACGCCAGCCCCCTTGGCCGCACCCGCAGCGCCTGTCGTGTCCAACATTTCAATCTCCACATTCATCAAGGTTGCAATGGTAGTGGAGAAGATGGCCGATTGGAACAGATTGTCGTTGCCCACCCGCACTACCCGCAATGGAATGCCCAATTCGCGCATCGCCTCCATACCATAGACAAAGGCGAAAGCAATGCCCTCCAGAGCCGCCCGGCAAAGATGCTCCCGGCCGTGTCGATTAAAATCCAGACCCAATATTTTAGCACCCGGCGACTGGTTGCCCAGCATCCGTTCCGCGCCGTTGCCGAACGGCAGCATACATATTCCATCCGCGCCGATGGGTACGGTAGCAGCCACTTGTTCCATCTGCGGGTAAGTCAGATCGCCCAGCATTTGGCGCAGCCAGCGGTATTGACTGCCCGCGCCGTTGATGCAGAGCAGGACGCCCGTCAATGGGCGTTCGGGCGTGTAATTGACGTGGGCAAAACTGTTGACCCGCATTTCCGGGTCGGGCTGCGGCTGATCGGTCACGGCATAGACCACCCCGGAGGTGCCGCCGGTGGCCGCTACATCGCCGGGTTGCAATACGTTGAGGGAGAGCGCATTGTTGGGTTGGTCGCCCGCCCGATAACTGATGGGGATGCCCGCCGCAAGACCCAAATAGGTCGCCGCTTCGGTGGTCAATTTCCCCTGCTGTCCAAAAACCGGCACCACGTTGGGGAGCATTGTTGCGGGTATGCCATAGTAGTCCAACAGTTGTTGCGCTGGGCAATTGGTTTTGAAGTCCCAGCAAATACCCTCTGACAACCCGGTCACCGTTGTGCATATTTCGCCGGTCATCCGGTAAGCGATGTAGTCGCCCGGCAGTAAAAACTGGTGGATTTTTTCAAAAATGGCCGGTTCGTTTTGGCGCACCCAACGCAGTTTGGAGGCCGTGAAATTGCCCGGTGATTGCAATAGATGCTCCAAACAATAGTCCGCGCCGAGATCGGCAAAGGCTTGATCGCCCGTCGCCACTGCCCGGCTGTCGCACCAGATAATGGCCGGACGCAACACCTCGCCTTGCGCATTCAGCATCACCAATCCGTGCATTTGGTAGCCCACTCCAATGCCCAATATTTGTTCGGGCGCGATGCCCGTGGCGACCAGCAGCCGTTGCGTCACCTGACCAACCGCCTCCCACCAAACGGCTGGGTGCTGTTCCGCCCAGTCGGGCTGCGGGGCCAAGATGGCCATTTCCGCATCGGGATAGTGCGCCAGGCCCACGGTCGCGCCATCGGATGCACGGACGAGTGCCGCTTTTACAGAGGAAGAGCCGAGGTCGTAACCGAGGAGATACACAATAGCGAAGTATGAACTATGAAGTATGAACTATACAACCCATTAAATTACATTGACTTGAATAGAGATTCTGCCCCATTTATTTTTCACTCCTTCCATAGGCAACAGGCAAAAAAGCAATTAATAATTGGCCAGGAAAAAGCAAAAATCTTGCTTCCGCTCGATGCACTCCCCCTCTTTATGGGGGGGTAAGGGGGGAGCCTACGCTCCGCTGATGGATGCCCCGAAGTTTGAAACCCAATGCCACCAGCAACACGCCAAAGAACAAGGCATATATGCCGATCCACCAGATGATGGAAACTGACCCGGCACCAGGATTTACCAGCATCAATACCCCCAAGGCAATGGAGATCACGCCGGCCGCGCCCAGCATCCACTCATTGTCTATCTCCGCACGCAGCCGGATGGCGGTGGAAATCTCAAACACGCCAGTCACTAAGCACCATAGGGCTACCAACGTCACCAACAGGGCAGCAGTTACGTTAGGGTAGAACAACATGGTCAGGCCCAAACCTATGCCCAGTAATCCTTCCAGCAAGACGACCCATTCGCCTTGGTCGGCGCGGGTGCGTAGGGCCAGCACAATAGTCGCCAGGCCATCAATCAGAATGAATACGCCCAGCATTACTACTAATGCAGAAAAAGTCTGTTCGGGCAGGGTGAAGGCCAACAAGGCAAATAGAATGGACACCAAGCCGCGCAGGACGAGCATCCACCAGTGTTTGAGCATACTTGTAAGCATGGGTTTCGTTTGTTTTGACCGTAGAAATTGTTCCGGCAAGGTAAGCAGGCTTTTCAGATTACCGCAAATTGCCTTT
>JAYUXG010000556.1:0-17436 GCA_043753125.1 Saprospirales bacterium
TGCTACGACCGTCCGACGGCCATACACCCGCACCCGGATAGAGAGCCGGACGCTTGGTAAAGTATTGCCTGTCGGTCACGTTGTTCCAGTTCAAGCGCAGAGTCAGGCGGCGCGAGGCCCGGAAAGTGGCGTTCACATCCAACAGCCCGTAGGCGGGTACCAGACCCACCGCGCCGTCGGCGGAAGGCAGCTCGGTATTCAGCGGATTGGCATAAGACTCGGCGGTATAACTGTATAATATCGAGACGCTTAAACCTCTGTATTTGACATTCAATCCGTTGCGGCTGATCCACTGTGGCACGCTCTCCACCCGCTTGCCTTTGATGCTGGCATTATGGTCCTTATTGATTCGCACGGAATCGCCCAAATACCTGGCGTCAAGATAGCTGGTGGACGTAAAGAGGCTGGCCGTAACCTGATCGGACAACTGGAAACGGTACTCCACAAACATCTCCAGACCATTGGTGCGCGAGTCGCCGATATTGGTGCGGAAAAGCACGAATGTATCGAGCGTCCCCTCATATTGGGCCAGCGATCCCAGACGATTGTTGTAGAGCATACGGAAGGCAGTCACGTCCCATTTGATGTGGCGATTCACGCCACGCCAGCCTAATTCTACGGTGTTGCCGAAGGCGTCCTCCAGGTTTTTGTCCGCTCGTTCGTAGGCACTGCCCGGAATAATATCCTTAAAGATTACCGGGCGATACGACTGCGACCATCCGGCGTAGATATTTTGACTCTGGCTCATCGTGTATTCTGCGTTCACGCCGAACAACGGGAAGCGGTGTTCGATGGTGTTTTCCAATTCCAGGGGCGGCAGGTAGGAAACGTTGCCCGACATTCTGGAGTCGCCGGATTCCACCCGAAAGCCCGGGCTGAACGACAGTTGGCGGGTCAGTTGGAACTTGTTCTCCGCAAAAAAGGCGATGTTCCGGCTTTTGAGGCGCATATCGCGGCCCCAGCCCGCCGAACTGATGGTGAGGTCGTAATCGCTGCCGGTCGTGCCCTTGCCCTGTTGCTGGCGGTTCATGTCGTTGTTGATGTACTGGACTCCCACGGCCAGCGCGGAAGAATGACCAAGCAATGCATATTCCTGCAACAGGCGCAGTTCGGTATTGTAGCTTTGGAAATGATCAATATCTACCTGGCGACCGGCGTAGGCATTGGTCGCTCTGTTAATCGTGTCGCCAATGGTAGCTGGTCGGTCGAACTGGACGCTGCGCCGATCGCCCAACACCGCCGAGGCTGTCCACTGTAACCGGGTGTGCGGCGCGATCTGCCATTCGGCGGACAGCGAAGGCACATATATCTCCGGATTGAAGTAGTTCCTGGACCGTGTAGACTGGCGGGGGTCCACCTGGAATTGCGCATCGGTGAGCGGACCGGGGATGTGGTAGAGGTAGTTGGAACGCAGGAGCTCGGCCCGCAACACCAAGTGCTTCGAGGGCCGATATTTTAGCACCACGCCTTGCCCGTCGTAGTCGGATTCTCCATTTTTACGGTAGCCGTCGGACACGCGCCGACTATAGAAAGCATAGTATTGTACCTGCCCGATTTTGCCGCCGATGGCTGTGTAATTACTCAATAGGCCATAGGAACCGGCGGAATTGATGGTTTCCAGACCGAACTGTCGGGTGGTGTCGGACTCCTTGAGCACGTAATTGAGCAAGCCACCGAATTGCGCCCCGTACTGCAGGGCACCCGCTCCGCGCACCAGTTCAATGCGCCCAATGGCTTCCATCGGCAGACTAAAGTGGCTGGCTGGGTAGCCATAGATATCCGAATTGGTCATGATGCCGTCCGCACGGACGTTGTACTCCCAACCCCGGTGTGCATCCAGGCCACGGGTAGAAATGTTGGTTTGGTTGCCCGCACCGTCCATATCATACACAAATACGCCAGGTATTTTGGCAAAGATCTGCCGGGGCGTTTTCTCGGCAATGTTGGCATCCGTGCTTTGTAGGTCAATCACCTCGGTCTTCTTGCCGCTCCATAGGTAAGTACCCTGCACGGTGGGCAGCCGCTGGATACTTTCCCGTTGACTGGATACGGATATTTCTTGGATGGTTTGCTCGCGCGATGGCTCTGTGGACTGTTGTCCAAACCCTGGAGCAGCGAAACACAGAACTAGAGTAAGTAGTGCAAGTAGTTTTTGCATATGCTTTTTAATTTGTTGGCAAAGGAACGGCAGTCGTAATCGCAAGTACTTAAATTAGACTTAAATTCGGTGCTTCAAACAGATTTTTACTAATACTTCTGGATAAAAGATCTATAAATCATTGAGTAATTATTGTGATGTCGAGCGAAGCCAAGCCACAACAACTATAAAAACGGCGGCGGATCAAAGAGACCCGCCGCCGTTGGCTTATGCAGACAGAACAACTACATTTTACTTCTTCCAGGGCAGCTCGTTCACCCGGCGACCGCAACGGTAGCCCAGATTGACGCCCTGCTCACTGTCCATGCGGAAGTGTACGCCCAGCGGGATGCGCGACTCGGCATTTTCTTCGGCCATTTCGTAGAAAGAGTTGAACGCACGGGCTTTCCCTTCAAAATCGATGCGATTTTCGTGGCAGCGGTCCGTCAACGGGAAGTGGATGCCATAGACGTCGGTCAGCACTTCGGCGCCGGCACCACCCATGGTGGAGTGGCCGGAGGGGTAAGCGGGGAAAGGAGGTGTGAAGCCCGATGTATTAGTAAGCGGGTTGTAGAGCAGTGGCTCCCAGGTCGGGTCAATGACGCGCTTGATGTACGATTCGGGGCGCTCCACGTTGTAGTAGTACTTTGATTTCCAGCAAGCCACAAAGGCGTCGTTCAGAGACATACCCACTTTCGCGGAAGCGTACAGGGCAATTTCCAGCGTGCTATTATCAGCCACCATGGCCTGGTTAGCGATGGCCAGCCAACGTGGGCCGGGACTGAAGGTCAGCCCGACCAGATCATCGCTCCAGAATTCGGCGATCCAGATATCCTCGTAGGAGGCAGCTACGGTGCGGGCGTACACTTCCACCGCTTCGGCGTACAAGCGGTTTTCTTTGTTTTCACCGTACGCCCAGGGAGCAGGGCAAATCTTATCGCTTTCCTTGATGGCAAACGTGCGCCAGGTCCCTGCGTGTGGAAACATCGGCTGTGGCGGACCTGGTATGTTAGGTACCCAGTCGCCGGGTTTCAGGAAGTGGGTATTCCAGTCATAATTGGCAAATGGATCCAAGTAAGCATCGTGTCCGGCATCCCCGTTTTTCGACCATTCCCAAACGGCCGCGGCCACGTCCAGGCCATACTGCTTGGAGCGGTCGAACACTTCGGCACTCACGTCGCTTTTAAAATTGATTTCAGTAGAGGCTTCCAACGTATTCATCGCATCCTGTTTATCCTGTGGGGCGGCAATGAAAAAATTACGCATCAGCCGGGCGTAGGAGGCATTCACCACCGTTGGCCAGTGGTATTCTTGGCCATCCTGCACGGCAGGAATGCTCAGGCCAGCGTAGAGGGGAGCTAGCGAATTGTAGCCCGGCATGCCGCTTACGCAGGCTTCGTAGTTGGCCAGGCCAATGTAAGCTAGGGAGCGGGGCGCGGGACCGGGACGGTAGCCGGCGGCATAACGCTCCACTTCCAGGAACAGTTCGTTCCAGTTGCGTACTACGCTGTAATCGTACTCGCTGGCGAGTTTGCCCACCGGAGCGGGAATGTTTTCGTCATTATTACAGGCCGGGAAGACCAAGGCCGCCGCGAGGCAGACCATCAGCGGAAGGGAGTAAAGTTTCAAAAATCGCATGGTGATAAGTTTTGTTGTTAACTATTGAATTTCTTTCTGTGCTGCCAAAAGCAGGCCAAATTTCCGACATTGCCCCTATTCTCTGCTTAAAATGGCCTTAAAAAACAGTCATTGTCCAAGATGACACGACTAACCCGTTCGTTTAGCGTAATCTTGCATACTATTTGTAGAGACCATGAGTATGAAAGTGTTACTCATTGAAGACGAACCAAAAATGGTACGGTCACTTCGCAAAGGCTTAGAGGAACATCTGATCGACGTGGATACCGCAAGCGACGGCCCTTCCGGGCAAGCCCTGGCCGAGCGCAATGAGTACTCGGTCATCATCTCCGACGTAATCCTGCCGGGGCTGAGCGGCCTCGAGCTGCTGTACCAACTGCGTAGCAAAGGTAACCGAACGCCGGTTATTTTATTGACCGCGCTGGACCAAACCGATGACAAGGTAAACGGGTTTGAAGCTGGTGCGGACGATTATTTGACCAAACCGTTCGAGTTCCGCGAATTGCTGGTGCGCCTCCGCGCCCTGGCCCGTCGTCCGGTGAATACTTATCAATCCTCGCCAGTGCTGAAATTCGGCGAACTGGAAATGAACCTGGAGACCAAAGAGTTTTTTCGGGAAGGGCAAAAGATCGCGCTTACCCCCCGTGAGTTCTCCCTGATGGAGTATTTCCTGCGCCATCCTGGCCGGGTTATTTCCAAGCATGAAATCTCGGAGCGCGTCTGGAACCTGAATTTTGATACCGGTACCAACGTAATCGAAGTGTACGTCAATTTTTTGCGTAAGAAAGTGGACCGCAGTTTTGGAAAAAAACTGATCCACACCCAGTTTAAAAACGGTTACATCCTGCGGGAAGAAGAGTAAATATGCAGATACGCACCAAGCTTTCCATCCAGTTCATCATCCTGGTCGCGGGCATTCTGCTGCTCTCGCTCTGCTTTATCTACGTCAAATTTCGGCAGATGACGGAGAACGAGTTCTACGACAGCCTGCGCTCTAAGGCCTTGATGACGGCCGAGATGGTGTTGCGCGAGGAGGAAAAGCTCCAGCCGTTGGCAAATAAGGAGTCCGACCCGGATAAAGACGGCCAAACCCTGCCTTTTCAAGAGAACATTGTGATCTACAATGCCCAGTTCCAAAAGGTCTTTGCCTTCAACCGGGCATCCGAACCACTTTCCAAGGCAGCAGTGACCGAGGTGAGACCCGGCGAAGAACACCGTTTTCTGCACGGGCCTTTTCACGCGCTGGGTTTGTGGCACATGAGCCGACAAGGTGTTCCTTATTTTGTGGTGGCCGAATCGGTCTTTAACTCCGAGGCCCTGCTGAACTTGCTGAACATCCTGCTCATCAGTTTTTTCCTCGGTATTGGCATTGTCGCGGCTGGCGGCTGGTTCTATGCGGGGCAGGCCCTCGCACCGATGGCCCGTATTGTCAACCAAGTGGATCGCATCCTGCCCTCCGACTTGAGTGCCCGCCTGGACGTCCCCAACAGCCACGATGAGGTGTCCCGCTTGGTCACCACCTTCAATCGGCTGCTCGACCGCATCGAATTTGCCTTCCAGATGCAAAAAAACTTTATTTCCAATGTGTCGCACGAGCTGAAAAACCCACTATCGGTCATCATTTCCCAGCTGGAAATCGCCCTGGATCGCCGCGAACGCAGCCGCGCGGAGTACCGCGACACCTTGACTTCGGTGCTGGAGGATACCCGCGAACTGGGCGAGGTGACCGAAAAGCTACTCCAGCTCGCCCGTGTCCACTCCGAAGACGCTAACATCGCTTTCGAGCAGGTTCGGCTGGACGAGGTCATGCTCCAGACGCGAGACGCGCTGTTGCGCCTGCGCCCGGACTACCACATTGCCTTCGACTTGGAAGGAATGCCCGACCACGAAGACCAGTTGTGCATCCGGGGCAATGAGTCCCTCTTGCGGGCGGCATTTCTCAACCTGATGGATAACGGTTGTAAATACTCGCCCGACAAGCGTGTGGAGGTCAAGATTCATTTTGACCCGCAAGGACGGCATCGGGTAGAAATCACCGACCACGGCTCCGGCATCCCGGTCAAGGATTTGCAGCTGGTCTTCCAACCATTTTATCGCAGCGCACAGCACATCCACATCCGTGGCTCCGGTATTGGCCTCTCGCTGGTGGACAGCATTATGAAGATTCACCATATCGCCCTCGACGTGGCATCGGTGCAGGGCCAGGGTACTACTTTTTGGCTACGTTTTCCGGCAGCGGCATAAAGGAAGAAGCGTGGCAATGGGCAGAATATGATCAATACGATAAATGTTACTTTCACTGAAAAATATATTCCCCAAGGCACTGACAATTAACATGATACAACGCAATCAAGTACTCTTCTTGTGTGGAGGAAAGGCCAAGGGTGGGGCTATGACGCCCAACACGATGAATAAAATACCCATCAAAAAAACAGCACACCGAAACGATTGGTGGATCATCCTCCTCCTCTTGACGTCCCTACCATTCAGCTTGTCCGACTGTGCGTCCTCGGTGCCCAACGAGTCCCTCGAATACCAACAGGCGACGGCTTTCACGCTGGCCTGGAACTGCCTGTTGCTCGACCTGGAACGCCACACCCCCGGTTATCGGGCACCGATTAGTGCCCGGATGTTTGCGTACGTAGAGTTGGCGGGCTACGAAGCGGCCTGGCCAGCCTTGCAGAACTATGCTCCGGCGGCTGGTTTTTGCCTTGGTCACCCACCAACGGACCTCCGTGCCATTCCGCCAAATTACTGCCTGCCAGCGGGCCTGAACGCTGCTTATGCCCGTATCCTCCGTGATTTTTTTCCCAACGCCCCCCAGAAGTACCTGGATAAAATCGACCAATTGGAAGCCCGGCAACTGCAACTCCTGGGGAAAAAGACGACCCTCCCAGCCGACGCGGTCCGACTTTCCATAGCCTATGGACAACACGTGGCCGAAGCGGTCTGGCACTGGTCGGCGACGGATGTGCCCGGCCACAATGGATTCTTGTACAACTATGACCAGCACTACATTCCGCCCAACGGCCCTGGCCTCTGGCAACCCGATAGTGAACACGCCATGCCTGCACTGGTGCCTAGCTGGGGAGGAGCACGGTCGTTTGTAGTCCGCACCGACCAATTAGCCGTTCGGTCACCCATCTCTTTCAGCGAAAGCCCCAGCTCGGCTTTCTACACCGATGCTTTCGAGGTATTTTCCATGTCGCAGTCACTATCTAAGGAAAACCGCTGGATCGCCGAGTTCTGGAGCGACGACTTGCCCGGCCTGACGATAAGCCCTGCGGGACGCTGGCTTTCCATCACCAACCAGGTTGTTGCCCAAGTCCAGCCTACTTTTCCGGAGGTGATGGAGACTTACCTAAAAGTGGGTCTTTCCCTGTGCGATGCCAGTATTATCTGCTGGTACGCCAAATACCAGTACAATGTGGAACGCCCGCAAGCCTACATCCGTCGAGTAGTGCAACCGGGCTGGTCGTCCCTGCATGATAGCCCCTCCTTTCCGTCTTATCCTTCGGGCCACGCCGTCTTCGGCGCAGCGGTCGCCGGGGTGCTGACGGAAGCCTTCGGCGATAAATTCGAGCTCACCGACCGTACCCACGAGTCACGCCGGGAATTTGCCGGCATGCCGCGCCACTTTTATTCTTTTGGGGAAATGGCCTGTGAAAACGCTTTTTCGCGGGTGGCCATCGGCGTACACTACCGCATGGACTGCGAAGAAGGACTGCGCCTGGGAAAAATCATTGGCCAGCAAGTGGGTAGCTTGCCATTACGGCGGGCAACAGCGGCTTTAGAAAGATAATGACCATGAGGGGTTAGAAAAAAGACGATAGAAGGATTTGAAAGAAGGCCATAAAATGTTGGCAATCAGACTTTTTTCGACCCTTCCATATGCTCTACAGCTTCAACATTGTCTTTAAAGCGCAGTTTTTCCCCAGCACTCTTTATTTTCACGCTCGTTTTCTAATTTTTCAAACATGACTGCTACCCAATCCATGCTTTCCGAGCGCGTCATCGCCCTCTCCGAATCCGAGACGCTGAAAATGGCCCGCATGGCCCGCGAACTGCGCGCCCAGGGCCACGACGTAATCAGCCTGAGCCTCGGCGAACCCGATTTTGATACGCCCGAACACATTAAATCTGCCGCGACCCAAGCCCTGCACGATGGCTACACGAAATATACGCCGGTGCCGGGCCTGCCCGAACTGACCAAAGCGATCAGCGAAAAATTTAAGCGCGACAACCACTTGGACTACCGCCCGGAGCAGATCGTGGTCAGCAATGGGGCGAAGCAAACGGTGTACAACCTGTGCCAGGCCTTGGTGGATCCGGGCGACGAGGTGATTCTATTTTCGCCTTACTGGGTCTCGTATTTGGAGATCGTGAAGATGGCGGGCGGAATACCCGTGGCGGTGTATGCCGGGGTAGAGCGCGATTTCAAGCCCACGCCACAGCAGTTGGCAGAAGCCATCACCGAGCGCACCAAATTTGTGCTGTTTTCCTCGCCCTGCAACCCGACCGGCACCGTTTTCACCCGCGAGGAACTGCAAGCCTACGCCGATGTGGTCGCGGAACACGAAAACGTGTTGATCGTGAGCGACGAGATTTATGAGTATATTAATTTTACCCACGAACACGTCAGTATCGGCAGCTTTCCCAACGTGGCTGGCCGCACCATTACCATCAATGGCTTTGCCAAAGGCTTCGCCATGACTGGCTGGCGGTTGGGCTACATGGGCGCACCGAAATACATCGCCGATGCCTGCTCCAAAATACAGGGCCAGGTGACCAGCGGTGCTTCTTCGTTTGGCCAAAAAGCGGGTGCTGTGGCCCTCATGAGCGACATGGCACCGACGGAGGCCATGCGCGAGGCCTTCCGCGAACGACGCGACATCATCCTTTCGCTGTTGGAGGAGATACCGGGCATTAAGACCAACAGTCCCGACGGAGCCTTTTATGTTTTCCCGGACATCAGTGCCTATTACGGTAAAAGCGACGGCCATACCGTGATCCACAACGCCGACGACTTCTGCGACTATGTGATGAGCAATGCCTATGTCGGTTTAGTGTCGGGGTCGGCCTTTGGGGACCCAAACTGCTTCCGGTTGAGCTATGCGGCTTCCGAGGAGATGCTGCGAGAGGCTATTCGGCGGATGAAGAGGGTGTTGGGGCAGTTGAAGTAATTGGCAGTAGGTAAGACGCATTATCATCGTCTTTTGATGCCGTACTCTTCCAACGGTTACAACCGGGGAAGTTGGGTCAAGCGCAAACTTATCGTCGCTTATCTTCACCACAAAAAACGCCATGCACTTTGCTCGCTTTCGTTTGATCGTACCCGTAGCGCTTGGTCGGCTCACCAGATTCATCATCCACCAGTTATCGTTCAGTATTGTATTGATACTGTTGGTGCCTGGACAACTCGCCGCCCAGGCACCCACTGCCTGTAAAAGCACTTGCACCGGCAACCTGGGAGAAAACATCTTTCCCAACGGCGACTTTGGTGCCGGGCCAGCCAACATTCTGCAAGGCAACCCCAATCTGGCACCCGGCTACAGTTACACCACCTCGCCGCCGCCCAGCGACGGGTTTTATACCATCACCAATAACACTACGCCGTGGATGTCTTTTGCTACCAACTGGGTAGATATTATGGACAACGGCCCAGGGGCAAATGGCTACATGATGGTGGTAAATGCCAGTTATCAGCCCGGATTATTTTTTGAAAAAACGGTGTCGGTCTGCGAAAACACCCTGTATGAGCTGTCCATTGATATTATTTCACTCAACAATGGTTTGGGGCAGCCTAATCCCATTCATCCGGACGTAGCATTCGAGATAGACGGCAATATCGTTTGTGGCACCGGCGAGGTGCCTCATGACCAGCTCTGGCACACCCACCGCTTTTCCTTCACGACTGCCCCCGGGGTAACCTCGGTGAAGCTCTCGCTGAGCAACAATGCGCCGGGCGGTAATGGCAACGATCTGGCCATTGACAATATCGCCTTTCGTGCCTGCGGACCAAATATTGACCTGCCCGCTACGGCGATCTACTGCCCGGGGCAGTCGCTGACACTCCAAGCCGATTTGACCAATTCGCCCTACAACGACATCGTCTATCAATGGCAGGTCAGCAGCGACAATGGACAAAACTGGATGAGCGTAAGCGGGTCTTCCACCCAGACTTATCAGGTGCAGCAACCCGTGGAGACCGATCAGTATCGCTTAGTAGTAGCTAATTCGCCAGCCAACCTGGCCTTGTCTTACTGCCGAGCCGTGTCTTTTCCCGTGGCCTTGATGGTGGAAGACCTGTCGGCCTACGCCATCACCGGGCAGGACACCATTGTCTGCAACGGTGCGCCCGGCACACTACAGGCGGGTAGTTTTGCTGCCTATGCCTGGTCGAACGGCTCTACCGCAGATACCCTGCTGGCCGACCAGCCCGGCTGGTACGCGGTGACGGTGACCACGGCCAACGGCTGTACTGGCAGCGACAGTTTGTACGTGTACGAAGTCAATCTGGCTGCCGAGGCTACTTTCAGCGACCCGGTATGTTTTGGCGACAGCACTGGACAAATCAGGGCCGTGGGCTTGCAGGGCGGTACGGGCAGCCTGCGTTTTTCCCTAAATGATAACGTTCCACAGGGTGGCCCAATCTTCGCGCGGTTGCCTTCTGGCTCTTACTTGCTCGTGGTGGCCGATTCACTGAACTGTCGGGTAGAAATACCGATTTTGATCGCGGACCCGTTGCGCTACCAAGTGGATATTGGGCCGGACATAACTTTGTTTGCCTGCGACTCCATCCTATTGCAGGCCCAAGCCAATTATACACCCGTGCATTATATCTGGCAGTTCAGCGGTAGCGGATTGAGCTGCCCTACTTGCCCAACTACCGTGGTGATGCCAGCAGCCTCGGGCGTGGCGACGTTGCAAGTAGTAGATGCTTTGGGCTGTATGGCCATAGACAGCGTGGGCTTGTCAGTGGTGCCGCGATTGGATGTGTACGCGCCCAACGTGTTCCGGCCCGACGTGACAAGTGATGCCACCAATGCCTACTTCACCTTGTTTCCGAGCAAGAGTGCGACCGAAATATGGCGTTTGTCGGTGTATGATCGTTGGGGTGGCTTGCAGTTTGAGCGAAAAAACCAGCCGCCCCTGGCCAATAGTTTGCGTTGGGATGGTAGCGACGGGCGGGGAGAAAGTGCCGCTGCTGGGGTATTCGTTTGGGTAGCCGAAATCCTTTTTAGTGATGGCGTGGTGCGGGTGTATAAAGGGGATGTGCTGCTGGTGCGGTGAAGATAATGCACAATTGGCAAAAGGGCAAATAGGCAACAAGACAAAAGCCTCACTTTGCTCGACTCTAAAAAATTTATAATTCATCATTCATCATTATTTTAGCATGACCTCCACCGTCAAATCCCCCCCCACCGTCTTCGTCATCTTTGGTGCGACCGGCGACCTGAACTCACGTAAGATCACGCCCGCACTCTACAACCTGTTTCTGGACAACTGGCTGCCGCAACAATTTGCCATCATCGGCACCGGGCGTACCCCACTGACGGATGAGACCTTTCGCGACAAGATGCTAGAAGGCGTGAACGAGCATTCCCGCAACGGCAAGGTGGTAAAAAACAAATGGGACAGCTTTGTGGAGCATATTTTTTACCAAGTGGCCGACGTGAAGGATGCCAACGCGTACAAAGAGTTTGGTGTACGTATCAAGCAGTGCGAAGCGGACTGGCAACAGGCCCCGCAAGTGATCTACTATTTGGCCGTGGCCCCCAATTTTTTCCCCATTATCGCCGCCAACATTGCCAAAAATAAGCTGTCCCAAAACCCTGATTTCACCCGCATCGTGGTGGAGAAACCCTTTGGCCACGACCTGGAGTCAGCCAAGTCGCTGAACCAGTTGCTGGCGCAGAATTTTGAGGAAAAGCAGATCTACCGCATCGACCACTACCTCGGCAAAGAGACCGTCCAAAACATCATGGCCTTCCGGTTTGCCAATTCTATCCTCGAACCGATCTGGAACCGTAACTACATTGAGCATGTGCAGATTTCAGTTACTGAAAAACTGGGGGTGGAAGACCGGGGCGACTACTACGAGGGCGCGGGCGCACTACGCGACATGGTGCAAAACCACGTGCTGCAATTACTCTGCCTGATCGCGATGGAAACCCCCATCAACTTCAACGCCGAGGAGGTACGCAACCGCAAAGTGGAGGTGCTACGGGCCATGCGTCCGTTCACCCCGGAACAAATCAGGAACACCACCGTGCGCGGGCAGTACAGCAGCGGCTGGATAGAAGGCAAGGAAGCGGTGGGCTACCGGGAAGAAAACAAAGTCGATCCGCAGTCCAATACCGAGACATTCGCGGCCTTTAAGTTTTTTGTAGACAACTGGCGCTGGAATGGTGTGCCGTTCTACGTACGCACCGGCAAGCACCTGCACCAGTCCGCTTCCATCATCAGCATTCGATTTCGTGATGTGCCGCACCGGGTGTTTCCGGAGGGGGCTGCCGACAACTGGCAGCAAAACCGCTTGATTATCAGCATCCAACCTGAAATGAGCATCCGCCTGCAGTTGCAGGCCAAACGACCGGGCCTGGATATGATCCTGAACACGGTGGACATGGTGTTCAACTACGAAGGTACTTACACCAGCGAGGCACCGGAAGCCTACGAGACGCTGTTGCTGGAAATCATGATGAGCGATCAAACGCTCTTTATGCGTGCCGATCAAGTGGAGGCCGCCTGGGAATTGTTGATGCCCGTACTGTCCTCCTGGGAGTCCAAGCAAAGCCTTAGTTTCCCAAACTATTCCGCTGGTTCCTGGGGGCCGGAACTGGCCGAAGCATTAATCGCCCGCGACGGTTATCACTGGTTCACTTTGCCGATCAAGAACAAGAAATAGTGGACTGGTCGATTGCTCAGGACAAATATATACGCACTGGTGTTGACTTCACGCCGCGGCTTTTTGAGCTTTCAGTGCCCGTTTTTGATCGGCATTGCTGTCGTACAGGCAGTAGAAATCGTATTTCACCCGGTCGCGTTCCGCCCAGATGTCTTTGCCGATGTCGCAGAGGATCACCAGTTCCTGGTAGATTTTGTTGCCCTGATCCATGCGCCGCTCCACCGAGATGTCGCGGTCGTGCAGCTTGTCCTGCTGGATGTTCATCGCGTTCTCAAACTCCGTGCAGGCGTCTACCACTCGTTGGATATTTTGTTCGGTCATGCCCACATCGGCCAGAAAATCAATCTGTTGGCGGGCGACACGGGCCACCCGGCGACCACAAAACAACAGCTGCGGGTCGGTCATATCGCCGAGCTTGGCCGTCCCGAATTTGCGGTAGCGGCCCGTGCGGTCGTGGTATTTCATCGCCACGCGGGTCATCACCGAGCGGATGGCGGTGCGCAGTTTTTCGGCGGCCTGCATCTTTTTTTCGGTGCAGATCATTTGGTCGCCCACCATTTCGTCGTCGTCGGGCAGGGCGTTGAACTGCTCGCAAAGCGATTGAAAACCTTTGAGCCGATCGATACCAAAACCATACTGATTAAAAAACTCAATGTCACGGTAGGCAGCACGCAGGGCGTCGTTGCACTGCACGTACAGCTCCGCGTCGGAGACGTTGTACATCCGGTGACCGGGTTGCTTTTTCATAAATTGTTTGTTTTATGAAGGGGGAATTGGACGGTTTCCCTTAGACCGTTCGCGAGGCTGAGCCAGGTTACTAATTGTCTTTGAACTACTTACACTCGACTCGTAGCGACGGACAAAAATAATTCGTTTTATTTTAATAAAAAATGTTTGACACAAAAAATTAAAATTCTTTTACTGCGATAGAGTTATCCGTACCAACGACCTCTCGGCAGTGGCAGGTCAAATGTCTATTTTTAAGCGGTCGAGTAATTCGCAAGATCACTTTTCCTGCTGCAAGGCTTCCAATACGCTGGCGGGTATGTCCCGAATATCCAGCAACATCAAGCCATCCAGGCAGTTAGAGAAGTGGGGGTCCACGTTGAAGGCGATAAAACGGCCATTCAGTTTGACGTACTGCCGGAAAAGCACCGGCACCTTGAAGTGCGCCGATTCGATGTTCTCCACCAAATGGTCCAGCGCGTCGAAGCCCCCTTGCAAGTGCTCGACCAGCACTTTAGTATCTATCTTTTTGAGTCGGGGGCGATAGGACTTGCGGGGCGTCACCATTTTCGAAAGTTTTTCGTCGTAAAAAAAACGCCGTACAAATTCCACAATGACGCTCTTGGAGGCCTCCGAATAGTCCTTGCTGATACTCACCGGGCCGTACAAATAGTGGTATTGCGGGTGAGCTAACAGGAAATGCAGGATGCCTTTCCACAGCAAAAACAGCGGCAGTCGGTGGCGTTGGTAGTCCGGCACCACATAGGAGCGGCCCAGCTCGACGGCTTCCTGCAAAATGGGATAAAACGTCGGCTTCATCTTGAATAAACTATTGGTATAGAAGCCATTAACGCCAAAACGCTGGAAGACCACATCGCCCTGGCAGAGCCGATACCCGCCCACGATCTGCTGCTGCTCCCGATCCCAGACGATCAATTGCAGGTAATAGATGTCGTACTCGTCCATATCGCGTGGCCGACCAGTGCCCTCGCCCACAGCCCGGAAAGTCAGTTCGCGGAGCCGCCCGATCTCGAGCATGAGGTTGGGCAGTGCGACAAAAGGGGCAACATACACGTCGAATTGGCTGCGCGTGGCAATCTTGGCCCTTGGTGGCAGGGCGGCGATCTCGGCGGCTACCACCGCCCGGTCCAAGGGTGCGGCCAATGGCTGCTCCGGCATGATCGGCAGTCTGTGCGTAAACTGTTCCGGCTTCACCTCTAAGGGGGAGCCAAGGGAAAATATCTTGGCCTGTAAAAACTTGCTCCACGGTCCGGTCCGGTGGAACTGCGCTTGGGTGCCGGGCGTGATCGCATGGCCTACCCGCACCCGAATATGCACCGGCCCTTCCGTGAATTGATAGGACAGCCCGGGGATGGCCCGGCGCAGCAGCCCACCCGGTAAGTGAACCGTTTGCAGGTAGACCGGCACGATGGGTTGCCCGGCCTTGCGGAGCTGCTTCAAGATCTGTCGGCGGAGCAAGTTCTTGCCCAAGTGGCTCAGCGGATTGTCCGAAAAATCGAGGGACAGGCCTACGGCCACGCCGGGCTGTACGCTTTTGGCCAATTTTTTGGAAAAATTCAAGCGTAGAAAGCGGTCGCGCAGATCCCGTCGCTGCGCCCTGATCACCAACGGACGCAGTGACTTGGACGGCGGAGTCGGGTACGGATGCAGTATTTTGACGGTTGGGAAGTGGTCGCTCAAGAGGGCTACCAATATCCATTCGTCCAGCCCCGGCAACAATTGGTTGCAGACAAACACCGCCCCGCTCGAGGGCCGTGCCAGCAGTTTACGGTCGTACTCGTCCAGTTCGAGGGTGACCTGGGCTTTGGCGAGTTTGGCTTGGGCCAGGGTTTGCATGGGGGTGTGAGAAGGTGAGAAAATGTGAGAGGGTGAGAGAAACAAGAGGGGTTTAATGCTTACACTTGGAAGCTACTTTTGATTTTGGCGACGACTTTCATTATTCAGTGCCTCCTGCATCCAAGTGTATAAAGCTTGAAAAAAAATATACTTTCCAAAGCCCAAAATTACCTCAGTCAATATCATTCAGGGCGGCGATAGAAAAGGTCATAAAGAATTAATCATCGTTATCGCAAACGCTACCCTTCGTTGAATTTTTCATTTGTCATAACCATTTGATTTTCAATCTCATTTGTTTTTTCTCACCCTCTCACCTCTCTCACCCTCTCACATTTCCTTCACCAAATGCACCAACCCATCCACGATGAACTGGACTCCTATGGCGATCACGATAAAGCCCATGATGCGGGCGATGGCTCCCAGACCACCGTTGCCAAAGACCCGAAAAAGAAAAGGGGCGATGCGCAGGGAGGCCCACACCAACCCGGCAACCGCGAAAATGGCGGCCACGATTAAAACGCGCTCGTTCCAGGAGGGATGCTGGGCATACTGGGTAATGAGGTACGAAATAGAGCCTGGCCCGGACAGCATGGGCATGGCCATCGGCGAGAAAGCAACGTCCTGCCGATCTTGCGATTCTTTTTCCATATCCTTATCGTAGCCGCGACGCCGGGCGAATTTGCCATTCATCAGGGCGAAGCCGCTGCTCAACAGGGCCAGGCCGCCAGCGATGCGAAAGGCGTGGATGGTCAGTCCGAAAAAGCTCAGGATGTAGGCCCCCGCCAGGAAGAAACTGACCAAAATTAGCAGAAAATACAGGCTGGTATGCAGGGCGATGCGGTTGCGTTCGGCGCGCGGGCGATCACTGGTGAGGGCAACATAAACGGGAATGGCACCCGGCGGATCCACGATGGAAAACAGCGCAATAAGGGTGGCGAGGAAGAAGTCCATAGCGTTGGTTTGGTTTGGTTTGGTTTGTATTCCTGCTCTACCCGCCAGGTTTTTGAAGCCTACGGGGTTTGGAGCGCAGAAAGGGCAAAGGTACATTGGTATGGCGGTGCTCCGGCCTTGTCTATCCCGCTTTAGGCTGCGTACCAAGGTCGCCCGGCAGACCCTTTCCATAGTTTTCTTGCCGATTGATGGGTAATCCATATTTTCGCCCCGATTCTTCGCCGCATGGCCTGTTAAAATTTCCTCAAAAAGTTCCGTATTGCGTATGGCGTTGCTTTTTCCAGACGTTTGTGCCAGTCTAAGCCCTTTTGATATTGTTTCTAAACCCAGCTGACCCTTGCTTCACTTCCCTTACTCTATTTATTCGCCCACCGCTTACCTTGCCGACCAACGAAAATCAACTTAGGCAAATGTGTACAATCGGCATCATTACATTTAACAAATCCAACTGATATGAACCTCCGGAAAGGTATTTGCTCCCTGTTTCTCCTGCTGTCCGTTTGCGTGCTGAGTGCGCAGCAAACCGCCGTGTTCACCGAAGCCAATCTGGCCTACAAGCGTGGGCTGGACTTCTTCAACCAAAATCTGTACGGCCTGGCCCAAAAAGAGTTTCGGTCGGCCATCGATATGCTGCGCCCGGTGAACGAACCGGAGTGGAAAGCGATCAAGACCGATGCTGAGCTGTATTATGCCAAAGCCGCCGTCCGGCTGGACCAACCGCAGGCCGAGCAGCTCACCCTCGATTTCCTGCGCGAGAATGCCCCCTCGCCGGTGGCCAGCCAAGCCGCGCTGGAGATCGGCGACTATTATTTCAATAAAAAAGAATACGTCAAGGCGTTGACCTATTACGATATGGCCCCGGCTGGCACGGGTGCCACCCGGGATGAGATTCAGTTCAAAAAAGGCTATGCCTATTTTGTGAGTAAGCAATTCGCCCGCGCCAAGACCCTATTTGCACCGTTGAAAGAAAATACCCGCAGCGAATGGTATTACCCCGCCAATTACTACTACGGCTGTTGCGCTTTTTTTGAAGGAAAATACGACGAGGCACAAAAATCGTTTGCCCGCTGCGAACAATCGGACAAGTACAAACAATCAGTGCCGTACTATATCGCACAAATATATGCGGCCAAAAAACAGTACGATCAGGTCATTACTTACGGGGTGCCGAAAGCACAGGACAGCAACGTCAAAAACCGCCCCGAGCTGAACCAAC
>JAYUXG010000557.1:0-7489 GCA_043753125.1 Saprospirales bacterium
TTGGCGGCACGAAGATAAGCAGGCCCGGCGATGTCAAAGTGCAGCCAGGGATAATCGCCGACAAAATGCTCCAGAAATTTGCCAGCGGTAATCATGCCGGCGTTGCTTGAACCCAGGTTTTTCAGGTCGGCGATATTGCTTTTCAGCTCATCGCCATATTCTTTCCACATCGGCAGCTCCACCAGGCGCTCGTAGGTGGCCCAACCACTGGTTTCAAAGGCCTTTTTCACACTTTCCGGGGCCGTGCCCATGTAGCAAATAGCCTGATTGCCAAGTGCTTTTACTGCCGCGCCGGTCAATGTAGCGAAGTCCAGGATTAGATCGGGGTCATACTTTTTGGCATAGTGCAGAGCATCCGCCAGCAACAGGCGACCTTCGGCATCGGTGTTCATAATCTCCACCGTCTGCCCGGAGTACATGGTGATCACGTCGCCAGGGGCAAAGGCCCCTGCCCCGATCAGGTTGTCGGTAATCGATATCAGGCCGATCAGGTACACGGGCAGCTGGGTACGAGCCGCCAAAGCCAGCGCACCAGCCACGGCCGCCGCCCCGCCCATGTCGCATTTCATATAGTCCATACCCTCGGTTGGCTTCAGACTAAGGCCGCCGGTATCGTACACAACTCCTTTGCCCACGAGCACGATGGGCTTGATATTGCGGGCCTCTGCTGGTCGCCACTCTAGAATGCAGAATTGTGGCGGGGCCTGGCTGCCCTGATTCACCGCCAACAGACCGCCCATTTTTAAGGTTTCCAGTTTTTCCTTCCCCAGTGTTTCGACCGTGAACCCGCAGTCTGTGCCGAGTTCTTCCAACACCTGAGCCAGTTTTTCTGCCCCTTGGTGCGAGTAAGGCTCATTTACCAAGTCGCGGGCCAGGAAGGTCGCCTCCAGCAGGGCGTTCAGTTCCCTTATTTCTGCCTCGGTAGCAAGGCTGCTTTCCAGCCGTATTTCGCGCAGCAGTTTGGTCTTCTTCTCAGGCCGCGTAAAGTATTTTAGGAACTGATAGCTGCCCAACGCCAAACCCTCCGCAAAGGCCAGGGCGCGGTTGTCCAGGCAGCAATTGTAGAGCGTGACCGTCTCCAGCTTGTACTGGCGCAGTTCGCGCAAGAGCTCGTTGCCCGCCAGACGGGCCGCTTCCTGGCCCACAGCGGGATTCTTCTCGGCTTTCAGCAAGCGCACAAATACCGACCCCTCGGCACGGGGGAAGAAAAAATTATAGACTTCCCGTCCAACGGATTGGCGCAAGAAAAGCAGTTCCGAAGGCAAAAGCAGGCTGTCGAGCGGGTCGAGGCGGGTTTTTTCGGCCAAAAGGACCACATTATCATTGGGTAATGGGACCGGGGCGGCCACTATTTGCACTCTTTTCACGGTCCGGCAAGATTAGAGAGAAAAGGTCGGATGAAGGTGACGTACCTACTGGAAACTCCGCTTGGCACCTCGATTTTTGAAGGAAAGGTAAAGGTAGGAATTGGCAGTCAATTTTAGAAAAAAGGTTGGGTTGGGGCCAATAGTAAACAAAAGGTTTTGCCCGGCACTAATCGGCAGGAGGTATTCCCCGCTGCTTAGCCGTCGCATTCCCTCCAAGCAGGCCCGTCCATTGTGGTAGGGGCATTTCCACTGACTGACCTTATCCTCCGAAAAATCCGGTATTCCGGCATGGTCTACCCGCCAGCGCCACTCGCCCAAGGCAGAGTCCAGCAAGTGCTGCTGGGTAAACTGCCACGAGCGCACGGCAGCGGCGTAAAACTGCGCCTGCCCGGATATTTCCCAAGCGTTCAGGAAGCCGACGATGGCCTCAGCCTGTGGCCACCAATGCTTGTCCGTATCGTGAAGGCCCTGCGGGTTGGCCTCGTTAAAAAGCGCACCGTCAGTAGGGTCCACGCCTTGGGCCAGCGTCGTCTCGGCCAGCCGCAGCGCGAGATTTTTTGCTTTTTCCTGCCATGCAACATTGCCGAACACTTCGGCGGCCTCCAGCAGCAGCCAGCTGCACTCGATATCGTGGCCAAAGGAGACTAAATCGGACTGCGGCTGCCATTTTTCGTCAAAGAACAGCTGTAGGTGGCTGTGTGGCGTGATGAACTTATCGGCAAAGAGGGCCAGCAGATTTTCCAGGGCCTGGCGTACCTGTACATCTTGGCGCAGGCGCAGATAATTGGTGTACGCTTCCAGCAGGTGCAGGTGCGTGTTCATGGTCTTGGCGGCGTTGGCATCTTTATCGCTGAGGCGCAGGTCATCGAGCAGTCGCCAATCGCGGCTGAACGCATCCAGATAGCCGTTGTGGACCGCATCAAAACTATGCCGCTCAATCAGTTGAAAGGTTTGGTCGGCCACGTCCAAGGCTTCGGGGTATTGCGTGAGCAGGTAGTATTCGGAAAGGGCGTAAATGGCAAAGGCCTGCGCGTAGATTTGTTTCTTGGTGTCGATCGGCTGGCCACGATAGTCCACCATCCAGAAAAAGCCCCCCTGTCCAGTATCCAGGAAGTGGTCGAGCAGGTAGCGGAAGGCACGGTCGGCCAAGTTCCGATAAGTCGGTTGGGGGGATTGGCGGGCCACTGCCGAAAAGGTCCACAGGATACGGGTGTTCAAAATGACGCCCTTGTCGGCCTGGGGGTCCACCACGCCGTGGCCGTCCATCTGCCCGATGAATCCGCCCTGTTGCTCATCCACGGTATGGCGTATCCACCAGTCAGCAATGTTGTGCAGTTCTTGGGAAAGCTGTTGGTGGAAGGCGGCCGGGCGGAGCAGTGGCTGGGGCATATGGAAAAGGACGTAGAAAAAATGGGTTTAAAGAGTTTGGTTATCTCCCAGATTCTTCTTGATCAAAGCGATACGCGTTTGCACGCTTGCAGCGGAACGCAGGCCATCGGGCGGTGTATGCAATACGTAGTCGAGCAACTGATCTATGGTGGAGGTGGCCACGTGCATTCGCGTGTCCGAGGAGCCGTAGTAGATAAACACCTCTCCCTGGTCATTGGCGATCCAGCCGTTGGAAAAGGCAACATTGGAGACATCGCCCACGCGCTCCTCACCCTCCGGGGCCAGGAAGTGGCCGCCAGGCAGGTGGGTCACGCACCACGGTTCGTGCAATGCGCTGAGAAAAAGATACAGCACGTAGCGCAGGCCGACCGCCGTGTTGCGCACCCCGTGGGCGAGGTGCAGCCAGCCTTGCGCGGTCTTGATAGGTGGAGGTCCCTGTCCATTCTTCACTTCCTTGATGGTGTGGTAGATCTTCGGGTCGATCACTTGTTCGTCCAGCACCTCGGCGAAGGTCATTGTCTCCGTCAGGCCCCAGCCGATACCGCCACCACCGCCCACGTCGATGAATCCGTCCTGCGGGCGGGTGTAGAGCGCATACTTGCCCTGGACGAACTCGGGGTGCAGCACTACGTTGCGCTGTTGACCGGCGTGGCTGATGAGGTCGGGCAGGCGTTCCCAAGTGACGAAATCCCAGGTGCGGGCAATGCCACAAGCGGCCGTAGCGGCAGAAGTATCGTGCGGGCGGGTTTGGTCCTTGCGCTCGGTACAGAACAGACCGTAGATCCAGCCGTCGGTGTGGTGGGTCAGGCGCATATCGTACACATTGGTATCGGGGTCGGCGGTCTCGGGCAGCACAACCGGGTAGTCCCAAAAGCGGAAGTTGTCCACACCGTTCGGGCTTTCGGCCACCGCAAAAAAGGATTTTCGGTCGTTCCCCTCCACCCGCACCATCAACAGGTATTTGCCCTGCCAGAACATGGCACCGCTGTTAAAGGTGGCATTTATGCCGAGTCGCTCCTGCAAAAAGGGGTTGGTGGCGGGGTCGAGATCGTAGCGCCAAAAAAGAGGAGTGTGGGCCGGAGTGACTATTGGTCGTTGCCAACGTCTGTAAATGCCATTACCCGGAAGCTGGGGCTGGTTGGGAAGCGCAATCAATTCTGTATGCTGGGCAGTGAGTGTCCGGAGACGCGCTTGAAAGTCGGCTAACTGCATCGAAAGATATAGTTTTGAGCGGCAAATCTACCACATTGCCGTTGCCCAAAAAGCCTGTTTATTTACCATAAAATGTTTTCACACCTATCGCAATTGTACACTATTGTGCAGGGGGTCCGTTTATCCCAAAGTAGGCATTTAGACGGTAGTAAACTTAGTGGAAGGTTTTTAGGGTATAGCACGCCCACCGCTATGGAGTGGGTAACCTTTGTTTACCACAATTTCAACACCCTTTGGTAGGTCAAGAATTTTGAAGGGATGGATTTTTCCGACCAAAAAATATTGATCGTGCGCAAAAAGAAAACCTGAATCCCAGACTACCGGACATTTAGAATTTTAGACGCTGGACTGCAATATATTTAAGTAGCGGTGAGCACATTTGCCAACAGACCCGTATCATTGGGCAATTATCTTCCCATAACCAGATAATCAAAACCACCCGGGCGTGAACACCCTCCGCACCAACCTCCACCAACGCAACGCCGCTTTCCGCCAGTTCCTCGAAAGCCTCAACCCCGCCCAACGCCAAGCAGTGGAGCGCATCGAAGGCCCCGTGCTGGTCATCGCCGGTCCCGGCACGGGCAAGACCCACCTGCTCAGTGCGCGCATTGGCAAAATCCTGCTGGAGACCGATACCCGCCCCCAGAACATCCTCTGCCTCACCTTCACCGATGCCGGGGTGAGTGCTATGCGGGCACGGCTGCTGGAGCGCATCGGCCCGGAAGCGCACCGGGTACCCATCCAGACTTTTCATGCTTTTTGTAACCGCATCATCCAGGATAATTTGGAAGTGTTTGGCCGCAAGAACCTGGAGCCGCTGACCGAACTGGAGCGCATCGAGGTCGTCCGCCAACTGCTCGGCCAACTACCCGCCGACCACCCGCTGCGCGAGGGCCAGAAAGATATGTACCAGTACGAGAGCCACTTGCGCGATTTGTTTGCCAATATGAAAAAGGAGGGCTGGACCCCCACGCACATACTGGAAAAGGTGGAGGCTTATCTGGCGGGGCTACCTGCCAACCCCGACTTCATTTACCAGCGCAACACCAAACACGCCAAAAAAGGCGAGCCTAAAGTCCAGAAAGTGGAGGAAGTGACTGAGCGCATGGTCCGCCTCCGCGCCGGAGCCGAACTCTACCCCAAGTACCAGGCCGCCCTCGAACGTCTGGGCCGCTACGAATACGAGGATATGCTGCTTTGGGTACTGCGGGCCTTCGGCAGCAACGAGGCCCTGCTGCGCAACTACCAGGAACGCTACCTCTACATCATGGTAGACGAGTACCAGGACACCAACGGCGCGCAAAACCGCCTGCTCGCCCTGCTGCTCGACTACTGGGACCAGCCCAATATCTTCATCGTCGGCGACGACGACCAGAGCATCTACGAATTCCAAGGCGCGCGGCTGCAAAGCCTGCTCGATTTCCACCGACAGTACCGTACCGACCTGCTTACCGTAGTGCTGGAAGAGAATTACCGTTCCACCCAGGGCATCCTCGACGCGGCGCACCGGGTGATCGAACACAACACCATCCGCGCCATCCATTCGCTGGACGAACCGCTGACCAAAGAGCTGCGGGCACACACGACGGCCCAAGCGGAACCACGCCTCCACGTGTATGAAAACCGGCTACAGGAGGTGACCGACGTGGTAGCCCAGATCGGAACCCTGATCCAAAACGGTACGCCGCCAACCGACATCGCCGTGCTGTACGCCCGCCACAAACAGGCGAGCCAATTGCTAACGTTGCTCGAAAAGAAGGGCGTGGCCTACCAGACCAAACGGCCCATCAACCTGCTCGACCTGCCCTGGATGCAGCAGTTTCGCAGCCTGTTGCGCTACTTGCAGGACGAGGCGGTGCGGCCCTTCAGTGGCGAGACAAGATTATTCCGCTTGTTGCACGCGGCTTTTTTCGGCCTGGCCCCGCTTGATCTGGCGAAAGTGGCCCTGTGGCTACAAGCACAGCCCAACGGCCAGTGGCGTAGCGTACTTGCCGATGCCTCCGCTTTACAAGCCTTGCAACTTCATGATTCACAGCGACTTATTGCCACGGCCCAGCACCTTGAGCAATGGATTGGCGACCTGCCTAACCTGCCCCTCCCGGCTTTGGTGGAGCGGCTCTACACCCAAAGCGGACTGCTGGCCTACGCCTTGGGGCAGCCCGACAAAATCTGGTGGCTACAGACGCTACACACGTTTTTAAACTTCGTGCAGGCCGAGGCCATCCGCCACCCGCGCTTCACGCTGGGCCGTCTGCTGGCCGTGCTGGACAGCATGGACGACAACCGGCTGTCGCTGCCGGTGCAACAGCCGGTGCGCAGCCAGGCCGACGGGGTGCAACTTTTCACGGCGCACGGAGCCAAGGGCCTGGAATTTGAGTACGTTTTTATGCTCGACTGCACCGACGACTACTGGGGCAAGAGCGCGATGGGCTATCGCGGGCGTTTTAGTTTACCCGACACGCTGACCTTATCCGGCGAGGAGGATGCCCTGGAGGCCCGCCGCCGCCTGTTTTATGTGGCCATGACCCGTGCCAAACGCCACCTGCAACTTTCCTATAGCCGCGTTGGAGACGACAAAAAGCCGCTGCAACAGGTTGGTTTTGTGGAGGAAACGCTGCTGCTCAAAATCGAAGTGACCGTACCCACCGCGCTACTGCTGGAGACGCAGACGCTGCTGTTGCTCGAAGGGGCCCAACCCGTCATCACCCTGCCCGAATCCGCTGTACTGGATGATCTGCTGCGCGATTTTAGTTTGAGCGTACGCAGCCTGAGTCGGTATTTGCGCTGCCCGCTGGCCTTTTACTATACCGATCTATTAGGCATCCCGGAGACGGTGAGCGAGGCGGTGGCCTACGGACAGGCGATGCACGGCGCGCTGCAGCAGTTTTTTTTGAAAATGAAAAATGAGGCCCGGTCACAGTTTGGCACGGCGGAGTCGCTGGCCCGCCTGTTCGCGGGGGAGATGGAGCGGCAACGCGGCTTTTTCGCCGACCACGCTTTTACGCAGCGGTTGGGGGTGGGCAAAGACCTGTTGCGCCGCTACCATGCCGACCAACTACCGCATTGGCGCGTGCGCTCTATCGTGGAGCGGCGGGTGGATCGGGTGGAACTGGACGGCGTACCGCTCACCGGCGTACTCGACAAAGTGGAATGGCTGGACAATGCCACGCTGCGCATCGTGGACTACAAGACCGGCACCCCCGACCCCAAAAAGACGGCCCCGCCCGACGACAAACAGCCCTACGGCGGCGACTACTGGCGGCAACTGGCTTTTTACAAAATCCTGCTGGATCGCTCGCGGCTATATCCTGAATCGGTGAGCCGGGTGGCGGTGTCGTGGCTGACCCCTGATCGCAAAGGCGCGTTTCCAACGCTGGAATGGTCGTTCTCGGTGGTGGAAATACAAGGTATGGAACAACTCATCCGCGATACTTACGCCAAAATACAGGCGCGGCAATTCACGCAGGGCTGCGGCCAGGAGGACTGCATTTGGTGCCGGATGCACCGCGACCGGCAGTTGC
>JAYUXG010000558.1:0-3051 GCA_043753125.1 Saprospirales bacterium
TCCCCTCCACAGGCCACAACCAAGTATTGTTTGCCCTGCACCTGATAAGTAATGGGCGTAGCAAAGGCGGCGGCTGGCAATGTAGTCTCCCAAAGGAGCATGCCAGACTTTTTGTCGAAAGCCCGGAACTTACCGTCCTTGGTAGCAGCGATAAAAAGCAGCCCGCTGGCGGTAACGACCGGCCCGCCATAGTTTTCGCAGCCGGTTGGCGGATGGCCTTTTTGGCGGAGGGTTTCGGTGTCGCCAAGCGGCACTTGCCACCGATACTCGCCGGTATTCAGGTCAATGGCACTCAGGGTGCCCCAGGGCGGAGCGATGGCCGGTAAACCCTTACTATCCAGGAACTTATTATACCCTTCGTGCTTGTAGGGCAAGACTGGGCTGGCCGTAGTGGCCATGCCCACCGCACCGATTTCCTTTTTTTCTTCGCCAAACAAAAAGGCAACGATTTCCTTTTTTTCAGCGGCGGACAAGAGCGGAAAGCCAGGCATCATGCCCTTGCCAGAAGCAATGAGCTGGCCAACGTAGGTTTGGTCGCGTCTCTGGCCAATATTGACTAAGGATGGGTAACCGCTCTGCGCACGGCCACTGCGGTCTTTTTGGTGGCACGAGGAGCAATGCGTTAGGTAGGTCGCTTCGCCCAGCGGCAGTGCAGCGGTGGTGGTACCGCTGGCGGCTGGCTCCATTTTCAAGATCCAGGCCATTTCGTTGGCGTTGACATAGAGGATACCGTCCTCGGGGTCGGCACCGGCACCGCCCCATTCGGCCCCACCGTCGTAGCCGGGCAGCAGCAGCACCCCGTCCAGATTGGGCGGTGCGAAAAGACGCCGATCCGACTGCCGGAAGGTTTGCAACAATTCCTCCCGGTTCTCGGCATACGGGCTGATGTCTTGCTCGATTAGCGTAGCGGATTGGCGCGCGAAGGGTTTGGGCAGTACCGGCACGGGCTGCGTAGGCCAGGCGAATTCGCCGACCAGCTGCGAAGGGGGCATATTTACCTCCTCAATCTTGAATAGCGGCTGCCCGGATTTTCGGTCAAACACAAAGACATAACCCTGTTTGGTTACCTGTGCCACCGCGTCGATCACTGCTCCGTTCCTTTTGAGTTGGATCAAATTCGGCGGTGCAGGTGCGTCCCGGTCCCAGATGTCGTGGTGTGTGAATTGGTAGTGCCAGATTCTTTTACCAGTACGCGCATCCAAGGCCAGCAGGCAGTTGGCGTACAGATTTTTTCCCAAGCGGTGGCCGCCGTAAAAGTCAGGCGCTGCCGAGCCGGTCGGTACAAATAGCACGCCGGATTCCAGGTCGAGGGCCATACCCGCCCAATTGTTCGCGGCGCCGATCTCCGTGTTCAAGTAGGCTTCCTTATTTTCCCAAGTCTCGTAGCCCAGTTCATAGGGGTAGGGGATGGTGTGGAAAGTCCAGGCCAGTTTGCCGGTCACCACATCGAAGGCCCGTACGTCTCCTGGTGCAGCATCCGCCCCCTCCGACAGGCGAAGCGGCAGGATAATGAGGTTTTCAAAGACGGTGCCGGGCGTATTGGAAATGATAAATTTGTTTTGTGCCGATTCGGGCAACCCCTCGTGCAGGTCTGTCTTCCCTTGGTCCCCAAAAGTCAGGATCGGTTGGCCGGTTTGGGCATCCAATGCGTACAGATTAGGGCCAATAGTGCATAAAATACGCCTATCGGTGCCATTGGTCCAGTAGGCCACGCCACGGCTGGTACTGTGCCAGGCTTTCAATGGGTCGCCGAAACGCCACAGTTCTCGGCCCGTTGCCGCATCCAAAGCGAAGGCTTGCACCGCAGCGGTCATGCCGTATAGCACCCCATCCACGACAATTGGGCTCATCTGCATCTGTCCGCTATCCGGCGCGCTGTATGACCAGGCTACTTTTAACTGATGGACGTTTTGGGGCGTGATTTGCGTCAGGGAGGAATAGTGGTTGCGATCAGGGCCGCCGAGGTACTCCGACCAAGTAGAGTAGTCGCGCTTATCGGATTGACAAGACGAGAGACTTACAAGGAGGGTGGTTATAGTGGCGAAAATTAGATGTCGTTGCATTTTTGTTGCGCTGTAAATGTGCAAACTTGATTCTGCGCCTTGCAATAAATTATGACTAAAGATGATAATTAGGCCCCAGCCCCACGATGCGGGCGGGTATTTTTAGCAGGAAAGATAACAGGATAAAACCCGCGCCAATCGCAAAAATCACCTGCATGACCAGCATACGGAATTGTAGATCAGCCCACAGCGCAAAATTGATGACCGTAAATTCGAGTACGATCAGCCACAAGCCCCTGCTGCGCAGATAGTGCCGGGTAGTGGTCAGGTTTTCATTCCTCTAAAAGACCAAATAAGCCGAGATGCCGGATAAAAATACGAAAGTCGGTGCGCACAAATGGGTAATCCACCGCGTGGCAAATTCGTGTGGGTGGGAGTGTTCGGGCAGCTCGGCCCCCGCTACTACGTCCACGAAGGCGATGGTCATGGTCTCGGTGTGGATCATGCGGGCCGTGAAGCCACGGGTGATCTCAAAAGGTGGAATATCGGCGAGGGAATATTGCATAGAAAAAGGATTTTGGAGCAAGGTAAGGTGCAATAAGGCTACTCACACCTGTGGGACGACTGCTGTGCCAAAGTGCCAGTCTCTTCTCGTTGATTTACCATCTACCGGGTGGATTGGGAAGCATTCTGTGGAACAGGTAACTGAATGCTTAGGGCTTGACTGAGGTCAAGTCCAATATGCTTTTGGTTGGGTAGCCTTTAGTGATGTTTTTCGTTTTGTGGTTTTGTTGGAGGTTACACATCCCGAATGTGGGACATTTAGGAATGCTTTTCGGGAATCAATTGTTCACAGTATTATTATTATTCAAGCAAAGTGCGCAAATTATAGAGCTCATTGGTCGTGATAAAATTATTATAACCTTTCTTCGCCAGACCTTTCATCAATTCTTTGTCACCAGTCCATAATTTTCTGTCGGGAAATTCAGAAAGGGTCACAAAGATAGTCCGTATCAGTGGCCCGAACGTCCAGAATAGGCACCTTCTC
>JAYUXG010000559.1:0-3050 GCA_043753125.1 Saprospirales bacterium
GTCGCTGTCCACAATCTGACCAACGGCCTTGTGAATAACGTTGACCTGTACCTTGTCGATCGACAGTTTGATGAGCGAGTCGGTAAGCGCTTCGATAGAGCCGTCCACGTCCCCTTTAACAATGAGGTTAAGCTCTTTGAAATTGCCCAGGGCCAAGCGACGACCAATCTCGTCGAGGCTGATCCGTTTGCTGGCGCGGTTGGTCTGCTCACGCATAATCTGGGCCCGCTTGCTGGCGATCTCTTTGGCTTCCGAATCGGAAGCGGCCACTTTGATCTTTTCCCCGGCCTGTGGAGCACCCGGTAAACCCAGTACCAACACCGGCGTGGCCGGTCCGGCCTCTTTGACCTTTTTGCCGCGCTCGTTGAACATGGCTTTCACTTTGCCGGAGAATTCGCCCGCAATAATGGGATCGCCATCACGAATGGTCCCGTTTTCGACCAGTATTTTGGTGACGTAGCCACGGCCTTTGTCCAGCGAGGCTTCGAGTACCGTACCCACTGCCCGGCGATCTGGATTGGCTTTCAGTTCGAGCAGTTCGGCTTCGAGCAGTACTTTTTCCAGCAATTTGTCCACATTCAGGCCCTTCTTAGCCGAAATATCCTGGCTTTGGTATTTGCCACCCCACTCTTCTACCAGCAGATTCATCTGTGCCAACTCGTTCTTGATACGTTCTGGGTCTGAACCTGCCTTGTCAATTTTGTTAATGGCAAACACCAACGGCACCCCGGCAGCCTGCGCGTGGCTAATAGCCTCGCGGGTCTGTGGCATAATGCTATCGTCGGCAGCAATTACGATGATGGCGATGTCGGTCACCTTTGCACCCCGTGCCCGCATGGCGGTAAAAGCTTCGTGGCCCGGCGTATCCAGGAAGGTGATGCGCTTATCTTTTGCGTCACCGACCATGACCTCATAGGCACCGATGTGCTGGGTAATACCACCCGCTTCGCCTTCGGCCACGTTGGCACTCCGAATAAAGTCGAGCAGTGAAGTCTTACCATGGTCCACGTGGCCCATAACGGTTACAATGGGCTGGCGCGTTTTCAGATCGCTGGGACTATCCACGACGTCTTCTTCCACCTCTACCTGCTCTTCCGCACTGATGAACTGGACTTCAAAATCAAATTCGCTGGCCACTACTTCGATCAGCTCGGCATCGAGACGCTGGTTAATAGAAACGAAAATGCCCAAAGCCATACAGGTCTTGATGATGTCGGAAGGCTTGAGACTCATCATCGATGCCAAGTCGGACACAGAGATGAACTCCGTAACCAGCAGCTTCTTTTCACCCTCCGTGCGCTCTTGAGCAGCCATTTCAGCCCGTTCCCGACGCACGTCCCGCTTATCGCGGCGCACTTTCTGTCGTTTACGGCTGGCTCCGGCCCCCATACGCGCCATAGTCTGGCGAATTTGATCCTCAATGTCTTTTTGCGATACCTCTTTCGGGGCATCAGGGCGATTGCCCATCGGGCCACGTCCGCGTCGGTCGGCTACGCTCGCCCCTGCTGCTGCCGGAGAAGCGGCCGCGTTGGCAGCATTGACGGGCTGCTGTATTTTTTTGCGGGTCCGCTTGCGCCGGGAATCGTTTGCATTGGCATTGCCACCACCGCCACCACTGTTGGGCGATTGTGGAGTGCCGTCGGCATTTAGCGGGCGGCTGCTGGGGTTTTGTCCGCTATTGGCGGGACGGTTGGCATTATTCTGCCCAGCGTTGCCCTGTTGCGGCGTACCGTTCCGATTGCCACCCTGGCCACCGCCTTGTTGTCCATCGCGGCGTCCGCCCCGGTTGCCTGGTTGACCATCGCGGCGTCCGCCTCGGTTATCACTACCAGAGGAAGAAGATTCGGGCTTTGGTTTGTCCAAGCTGATCCGGCCCAAGATTTTGAGGCCGCGCAATTGTGGCGCATCGGCCCGGTAAAATTCGGAATCGGGTGCCACAACTTCATCGGTACCCGGTGCCTTTTGGGGTGGAGGTGGTGGAGCGGACACCGGTGGATTTGGCCTGACCTGCGGCCTGCGCTCTTGCGGCGGGGCGGTCGATGGTGGCACTTTGGCCACCACTGGCTCTGGCTGCTGGACCGGCGATTCCGGCGCAACGGGCTTTGGTTCGACCACGGGGGCCACTGGCTTAGGTGGGTTCAGATCAATCCGGCCCAGAACCCGGTTGCTCGGGCGTTCGCGGTGCGAAGTCAGTTCTTGTTCTTCCTTTTTGGTGGCCACGACTGGCTCCGGCTTGGGCTTGGGCGGCTGTGAGCTCGATCTTGGGCCTTCTTGGCGGGAGGGCAAAAAGGAAGTGCGCTGCGCAGGCGCGGACGGCGGCGTGGCAGTGCTGGGAGGGGTAGCGGCGGGTACGATGATAACCGGAGCGGCAACGGTGCCGTTCTGTTCTTTTTTCAGGGTAGGGCGGGCCAATTTGTCCGCTTCCTGCTTGATAGCCAGGTCTTTCTGAAATTCCTGATTGAGTACGAGCATCATCGCGTCCGTAATATCTGCAGTGGGTTTTTCTTCCACATCCGGGAAACCCCGGCCATGCAGCGTCTCGACGATGGTGTGCAGACCCACGTTGAATTCCTTCGCTATCTTGATTAACTTTTGCGCCATGCAGTGATTTTCCTGCTTAATTAAGAAACTTTTGAATAGGTCGCGCCCGCGGGGAAACGCGTAATTGCCGCTAAATGATGCCGTCTAGAAAGCCAAGTCGATTTAGTTTGAAAAAACAAGAAAAGGAACGCTCCTTACCTCGTTGTACGCCCCTGAAAAAGGAGAAAAAACGCCTTTTCTTAAAGCTCCGCAAAGATACAATAAAAAATGGTGGGGAAAACCAGCGTTTGCCCCACCATTTGTCAATATATTCCGAATGTTTTATTTTTCTTCCTCAAACTCGGAGGCGAGGGTGCGCAATACGTTCTGCACAGTCTCCTCTTCCAAGTCGGTGCGGCGCACCAGTTCGTCGGCGTTGAGTTCGAGTACTTGGCGGGCGGTGTCGCAGCCAATGTTCTTGAAGGCCTCGATCACCCACGGCTCGATCACGTCGGAGAATTCCTCCAAAT
>JAYUXG010000560.1:0-3049 GCA_043753125.1 Saprospirales bacterium
GTTACCCTGACTATCACTGACGTCGCTGGCCGGGTTTGCTGGCGGCAGCGTGGAGAGTTTGGTCAGGGCTATCAACGCATTGTTTTGAGTGGCGTGTTGCCGGATAGCGGTTTATTTTATTACACCTTGGAAACGGCTACTGATCGGGCCACTGGGAAGATGATTCAGGTAGGATCGGTAAGCGAGTGATTGATTTGCGAAAGTAGGAAGCACTATCATGCCAAATTTAACAGTGCCTTCTCCTTGGAAATACTTATTGGTAAAAACAGGGCAGTTATAAGTTGAAAGTCGGTAGATATATGATTTTATTGGGGAATGAAGCATTTATTTTGTTTTTTTGAAGATGAAATGGCTTCATCAAAGCTTATTCTATGGTTGTCCGTATGAGGTTTTAAACAGCTTTTTAGAAAATGAGATCACTAGTTACGATTATTACTGTCGGCCTTTTTATTGGAAATATACAGGCCCAATGCTGGAAGCAAATGGCAGCCGGATCTGGCCATACTGTGGCGATAAAAATCGATGGCTCACTCTGGGCCTGGGGATCAAATATTCATGGAGAATTGGGCAATGGGATGAACACCCACCAGAGCGTCCCCATCCAAATCGGCACTGCCCAGAATTGGCAACAGGTGGCAGCGGGACAATTATATACCATAGCCATAAAAACGGACGGTTCGCTCTGGGCTTGGGGGTGGAATTCCTACGGGCGTTTGGGGGATGGAACATTCACAGACAAAAGCACTCCGGTGCAAATAGGCATGGCCCATGATTGGCAACAGGTAGTGGCGGGGGATGAACACGTCTTGGCCATAAAAAGTGATAGCACTCTCTGGGCTTGGGGAAGGAATTTTGAGGGGCAGTTGGGTGACGGAACACTCAATATCCGGAATATGCCGGTACAGGTTGGGACTGCCCACGATTGGCAACAGGTAGCGGCGGGGAGTTTTCATACCGCAGCCATCAAAACTGACGGTACCTTCTGGGCCTGGGGAGGAGGATATGAGGGACAATTGGGCAATGGAACAAACATCGTTCAAAATGCCATTGCGTCACAAATAGGCACCGCCCATGATTGGCAACAAGTAGCAGTGGGAAGTGAACATACGGTTGCAATAAAAAACAACGGTACTTTCTGGGCCTAGGGGCGGAATCAGCGCGGACAATTGGGCGACGGCACAACAGTGAGCCAAAATGTGCCGATACAAATAGGCACGGACACTAATTGGCAAAAAGTAGAAGCGGGATATAGTGACACCAAAGCGATAAAAAGTAACGGCACGCTCTGGGGCTGGGGAAGTAATGAGTACGGAGAACTGGGCAATGGAACAAATACACACCAACATACCCCGCTGCAAGCAGGTACGGCCGATGATTGGCAACAATTAATGGCAGGGAACAACCACACCGCAGCGATGAAAAACGATGGCACCTTCTGGATTTGGGGCTTGAATTCATTTGGGGAGTTGGGGGATGGGACTAACACCAACAAAAACACCCCCGTCCAAATAGGCTGCCCAGTTACCAGCACTAAAAGTATTGTGTTTTCAAACAGCGACCTGCAACTATTCCCAAACCCGACCCAAGCTCAACTCACCATCCAGACCACTAATGTAGACCCAACGGATTTGATTTTTGAAATCAGGAATCTGTTGGGAACAACCATAGTTGCCCGGCAAAGGATGAATCAGCCTCAGCAGGTTGATGTAACCCGCTTGGTGCCAGGCGTTTATATCTTAATTGTTGACAACCAAAAAGGTCAAATCGCCAGGCCATTTGTAAAGATGTAACGTCGGCACTGCTCCGTGTTGACTATCAAAACCTAGAATAGTCAGTCTTTACCCTCACCTTAAAAGTGTCACCTCGCCCTGTCGCTGCTCTATCCGCCCGTCGAAGTACTCCAGTTCGGCCATCCACACCAGCACGTAGCTGGGTTGCCCCTGACCATCCCAGCCGAGGTTTTCCCGGTTCGGCTCAAAGTTACGTCGCTCAAACACCACTTGCCCCCAACGATTGACGACCCGCCACAGGCGTACTGTGCGTACGCAGGCCGAAGTGGCCGGATAAAACCAGTCATTATTGCCATCGCCATTGGGCGTAAAGGCATTGGGAATGAGGATTTGGCAGTCCGAACTGACGCGCAAAGTGATGGAGTCGCGGGCGGAACAGCCATTGCCATCAGTCATCAACAAGGTGTAAGTAATAGTGTCCAAGGGGTTAGCCGTGGGTTGCAGGCAATCCGTGCAATCCAGCCCAGTGCTGGGCTGCCAGTCAAATGACAACGGCTCCGTGCCGCTCGCCACGGCAAGCAGGGTCAGGCTGGCCCCGATGGAGAGCGAGGTATCTGCCGGGAGCGAGACAGTGACTGCCGGAAAGGCAGCGACCTCCACCGTCATCACCGAATCGCAGCCAGGGCCGGGCAGGTGGAAGACAGCAGTAGTATCCGCTGGTAGCAACGTGCCGTGAAAGTCAAAGAACTGGTCGGCGCAGATGCGGGCCTGCACCGTGGCCGTAGGCACTTCCACGCCTAGCGTGTGTACAGTCAACAAGGTGTCGCAACCAAGACCGGGGTTGGGCCGCAAAAATTGGATGGTTGTGTCAGCGGGTAAGCTAACCCCATATAAATCAATGGTTTGGCCCGCGCAAATAGTAATATCCTGCATACTGAGAAGCGTATCTACGATCTGCCAATGCAGCGTGTCCAGCGATAGACAGCCATCGGCAGTCTGGGCGATGACCCGCCAGGTGGTCGTGGTGGCCGGGTCGGCTACGATGCTCCCGCAAGTGTCGCAAGTTAGAAAGGTGATGGGCAACCATTGCCAATTGACAAAGACAGCAGGCCGCTGAAACACCATCGGCAGACCGGCACATTGCTGCACATCCGGCCCGAGCGACAGCACCGAAGTGGACCCAATGCTGACTCTTACGGTGTCGGTCTGGCGGTTTTCGCAAGCGTCGAACACGTCCACCCAGTATTTGCCGGGCAGCAGCGTGGTCAGTACGGAATCGGTGGAGCCATCCTGCCAGCGGTACCGCAGGAAGCCGTTGC